>JALSZC010000224.1 GCA_027059605.1 Ghiorsea sp.
CTAGGGCACTTTGTTTGATGCGATATTGAAGGTGTGCCGCTTCGGCTTCATGTTTTTTGGATTCATCATCAGTGGATACCAACACTTTGGCGTGATATGAGCCTGCTGATTCAATGGCATCAATAATATCAGCCTCTAACACATCAGGACGCGCTTCAACACGAGCAGTTCTATCAACCAGGTTGATATTGGCAGATACAATACCATCCACAGCATCAAGTTTTTTCTCAATTTTACTAACGCATGAGGCGCAACCCATGCCTTCAATGGATAATCTTATTTCTTGGTTTTTCATCGTGTTTTGCACCTCATGTTTTTTAGGGTGGTAAAATATACTCGTAGCCATAGCTGTTGTCATGTAACGTACCGCATGATTCCACATTAAAGGCAGAGTGATGAGTGATTACGGATTTGAAGATACAACATACAAAGCGGTGGGTGGTTATGATGGTTTAGTGAAGCTGGTGGATGACTTTTATGAAGCTATGGACACCTTGCCTGAAGCTAAACGCATTCGAGATATGCACCCTAGTGATTTGGAAGTAACAAAAGATAAGCTGGTTTACTTTTTGTCGGGCTGGATGGGTGGGCCACGTATTTACCCTGAAAAATATGGTAGAGGTTTAAGTTTACCCATGGCGCATCAACATTTGAAAATCACAGCCGAAGATGCAAAAGCATGGCTGACTTGTATGAAAGCCGCATTGGATAAACATGATTTTCCTGATGACTTCAAAGCATATTTGTTGGAACAATTAGCATTTCCCGCCAATCGGATTCATCAGGTTAGCCAGATGAAACACGGGCATGCGGACTAAATAAGCTTAAAACCCTCGATACCTTTGTTATCTGTCTTGCAAATAGCGCTGCTATTTTGCTGCACCAGTCGCCTTGGTCTCAAGGGTTTTATTTCTTATTTTTAGAGTGTGTTAATTGCTGAGTGCTTTGAGCACGGTTTCAGGCTCTTTGCCGACCACATGAAGTAATACGCGGGCAGGGCCTTGGGGTGTGCGGTCACCACGCTCCCAATGACGGAGAGTGCTAACGCTGATGCCAAATGCAGAGGCAAACTCATTTTGGGTCATGCCCACATTGGCTCGGATATTTTTCACATCAATGGGTGAAAACTCATGCACTACTGCCTTGTTTTCCTTACCTTTTGAAAAAGCTATTGCTTCATTCATCCCTTGTTTGATACTATTAAATGCATTGCTCATCTCAATCTCCGTAGCTTTGTCTTAGCAAAGTGTTTAATTTAGCAAGTTCATTACGTTCGGCTTTGGATAAGTTGGCTTTTTCACCCTTGCCAAATAATGTTAATAAAAACAGTGGCATGGATGCATTATGCATATAGTAAATGACGCGAACACCACCACTTTTTCCTTTACCGTGTGCAGACCATCGTAGTTTGCGAATACCACCCGTACCTTGGATTAAATCTCCAGCCGCAGGGTGAGTAGCCAAGTAGTTTACGATACTAATTCTTTCATCTGAATTAAGTAACTTGCTAGCCTTTTTCAGAAACTCTGGCAATTCCACAACGGTTTGCATCAAGTAAAGCTAATCCATTGGATTAGCTTTGTCAAAACATATCATAGAAAAGCTTGATAATTAAAGCCTTTTAACAATTTTCTTATATCATTTTTTTAAGTGTTCGTTATATTGCGGCGTTCAAGTTTGTTGTGCGCATGTGAAATAGCGATATAAATTTTCAATCCTGGTCTTCACGTAAACACGCAAAACATAACCGTTAAAGGTATGATTTGTTGTGGCGTACACGTGGAGATACAGGTTCAAATCCTTTGTACATGTATCCTTAAATATTATGGAGTTGCAGAGCTTCTAGCTTCTGCGCTGATATATGTTTAGGTGATAACCTGATTTCCCTTGAATTTTAATAAAAAGACGAGAAGTTAGGAAAAACAATGACAGAAACTACAGAAATTAACCCCGAAAGACCTTCGGAAATCACCTTTAAAGATTTGGATTTAAGCCCAGAGGTTCTTAAAGGCTTGGACGATGTGGGCTATGAAAAACCATCACCCATTCAAGCAGAAATTATCCCACATGTTGTAGAAGGTAGAGATGTGTTGGGTCAGGCGCAAACGGGTACGGGTAAAACCGCCGCATTTGCACTTCCAGTATTATCCAAAATTGATTTAAGCCAAAAAAACCCACAAGTGTTGGTGCTTGCGCCAACCCGTGAGCTTGCAATTCAAGTGGCAGAAGCATTTCAAAAATATGCTAAACATATGAAAGGTTTTCATGTGTTGCCCATTTATGGTGGCGCAAGTTATGATGGGC
>JALSZC010000225.1 GCA_027059605.1 Ghiorsea sp.
AGCAAGATATGTATAAACAGTCACAATCGCAGAACGTAATGATTCCTATGGGTAATGGTGGTGTGTGCCATGGCTAGTGTACGAGCAAGAAGTAATAATCAAAAACTTTTCTTTGATTTTCAGTATATGGGCAGGAGATGTAGAGAGTATACTCAACTTACAGACACTCCCGCCAATCGCAAGAAATTACAGCGTGTTTTAGATAAGATGGAAGCTGAGATGACTTTGGGAACATTTAATTATGCTGATTATTTTCCCAATAGTCTGCGTGTTCAACAATTTGAACATCAACAAAGTAGAATTCATACAAGGCTATCAAATGCGCCTACATTCAAGGAGTTCGCTGCACTTTGGTATGATGAAATGAGTATCCAGTGGCGTAAAACGCATAAATTGGGTGTTCAGGATATCCTAGATCAGTATTTATTAGAATGGTTTGGTGAAAAAGGTGTTAGCTGCATCACCAAGACAGATATCCTCGCATTTCGGTCTTCTCTCGCCAAAGTTCAGAACCGAAGTGGAAAATTTCTATCAGCTTCACGAATCAACCATATCATGACGCCGTTGCGCATGATACTTAATGAAGCAGCTAACAGGTATGAGTTTAGCTCGCCCTATCACGGAATCAAGTCTCTCAAAGTGCCTCGTACAGATGTTGAGCCATTCAGCATTGAGGAAGTGAAGCTGATTATTGATAATGTTCGTGCTGATTTTAAGCATTATTATACGGTTCGTTTCTTTACTGCCATGCGAACATCAGAAATTGATGGGTTACAGTGGCAATATGTGGATTTTGAGCGACGACAAATCCTGATACGTCAGGCATTGGTCATGGATGAACTGATTTATACCAAGAATGATGGTTCTTACCGTGCGATTGATATGTCAGATACGGTGTATCAAGCCTTAAAGTTACAACAGCAGACCACGGGTGGTATGCCCTTTGTGTTTTGTAACAGTAAAGGCGGCTCTTTAATGCATCGCAATGTGACGCGCCGAGTTTGGCATCCTTTACTCAGATATTTGAATCTAAGAGCAAGGCGACCTTATCAGACGCGCCATACAGCAGCGACTTTGTGGCTTGCAGCAGGCGAAAGTCCTGAATGGATAGCAAGGCAGATGGGACATACAACGACTGAGATGCTATTTAGAACATACTCAAGGTATGTACCAAACCTTACAAGGCAGGATGGGTCAGCATTTGATCGGTTGCTCGCTTCGAATGGTTTAACTGGAGATGCTGATGGGTAAGGTCATTTATATAAGGATAAAGAGACTTAATGATACTCGTAAGGACAGTCATAACGATTGGATGGTGCATTAAATCTTTTGGTTCTTAATGGTAGATAAGTCTTTTCCTCAAGAGCAGGTAGTTTTAGCGCTCGGATACCCAGGTTTAGAGCACGAAATATATGCCATCGATGCATGGGTTCAGGAGAACCAAGCTGAGCTAAAAAAGCTTAACCAGTGGGAAGGGGTAAGGCTGGCTTATAAGGAATTAGGCAAGCGCCTAGATGACTACTATGGAGCAAGATACTGGGAGTGCCCTGACCATTACGAAAGATAATCAGTAAAAAACACAAACAATAAAATAAAAAAGGAAGATAATGATGATAAAGAATACAACTAAAACCACACACAAAATGTCCACTCAGTCAGAGCAGAAAATAGCTGACTTGGCTTTTCAAATCCAATTTTTGTTGCAAATGGAAATGGGCTCGAAACTCGTTGCAGCGATTGGCTTTCCAAATGCTAAAACCAATGATGAAGCGGTAAAGGAATGGGTTCTATCCAATTATATCTACTACTTCAAATATCGGAAAGAAGAAATGGTTCAAAAAATGTCAGCGGGTATTACAGAAACGATGTTTAAGTATTTTGCCTATGAAAGTAAAAGGCGAATTTTTCAAAGCAGCGCAAGCATAAGGTGCTACATTAACTAACGTCAATGAAGGCGTACTGCCATGGTAAGCAACTCTTGCTTCTCTTCATCAGAGAGTTTGTGAAATTGAAGCAGGAGTTCGGCAGTCTCGTGGACTACCCCTCATTTAGTAGACGTTCACCTTTATGACGGGTAGTCCAATAGACTATAGCACCTTCTATTAGATGACCAAGTTAACTATACCAATACCAATTCACACCATTTTTGTCCAACCTATATGTATCATTCTCTTATGGAAAATACAAAACAAAAAAGAACTACAATTTCTTATGCCTTAGCAGAAAGCCTTGGTAGGAGTTGGCTTATTCGGAGGGTTACCTATACCAAGGGTGTTTATAATATTAAGGATATTTATG
>JALSZC010000226.1 GCA_027059605.1 Ghiorsea sp.
CATATCGAGTATAAAAAAAGGAGTGTTGAAGGTTGTTGCAACAACATTGTTTGCCGCAGTGTTGATGGCAGCAGCACAAACATCTTCAGCCAATACCGGTGCAGGAACAACGATTCTAAACGTTGTGACTGTAAACTATCAAAGCCCTGGTGGTGTAAATTTAGTGGCGAGTGCATCAGCTAGCGTAACAGTTACCTTAGTGCCAACTGCAGTTACTTTAGCGGCAGTGGGAGCGACTACGGGAGCTACACCATCAGGCACAGCAATCACGTATTCATTCACTGCAACATCGAATGCGAATGGTAGTGACACTTATTTGTTAAATTCTGCAGCAGGTACTTTGACCAATGCAACTGCACCAACGGTGGTATTTAAGCAAGGGGCTACAACAGTTACTCAACTAACACTTGCATCATCTGTGATTAGTGATGTAACAGCAGCCAATACTATTGTTGTCCCAGCAGGCACGGCTTCCAACTTAGCCGCGGGTGATATTGTGGTTATCAATGGTACTGATTATTTAGTATCCACAGTGTCAGGTGCAGGTACTGCTGCAACAGCGAATGTAAGTTCAACAACGGCAGGTACAATCACTGCTGAAGTACCAGTATCGATTGTTCTGGCAGCTAATGCGGCAGGTTCGAACACTACCCCAGCATTTACCGCTTCAGTTGCGGGTACACCATCACCACAAATTGGCTTGCTGGTTGCAGAGCAGCAAGCATTTACAGTTGATGTTTTATCTTCAACAGTTGCACCAGGCGATGGTACGGTGCCACTTGATATTACAGTGGGTGGTCCAGCTCCTGGCACGCCAATAACAGCACCAATTACAACGACAACAACAGTGCAAGGTGCAAACCTAAGCATTACCAAAGAAGTGAGCTCTGATGGTGGTGCAACATTTGCAGCAACAGGTTCAGGTGCACCATTATCTACACTAACTTATCGTATTACGATTACGAATGGTGGTGCAGGTTCAGCTTCAACAGTAGTGATTACAGATCCTATGCCAGCATATACCACATATGTTGCTGGCAGTGCTAAATCTTCTACGGTTGCTGGTGCATTGTTTGCTGATGCTGCCAATGTAGCATTAACAGATGTAGCAGATGCAGATGGTTATGATTTTGGTGTAACAGCTGCAAACCAAGCAACACTATCTGTGCCTACTGTGGCAGCTGGTGCAACGGTTGTATTGTTCTATCAAGTAACGATTCAATAATTATCACAGGTAAGACTTTGGCGGCAGGTTATCCTGCCGTCCATCGTCCGAAGTTTATTGGTGAATGACCAAATAATTTCGGAGGATGTTTGAGTTTTAAACCAGTTTAAGAGTAAAAGGAGTAGAAAATGAAGAAAATAATATTAGGAAGTATGATGATGGCATTGTTTGCTTTTGCAGGCGTGCAAAGTGCGCAAGCCGTTGCACCTGCCAATAGTACGATTACCAATACGGCATCATTATCATATACAGGTTTGGTTACACCAATTACGGCTAGCGTTGATGTGACAGTATTGCTCGTACCAGCAGCAGCCACAGTGATTGCACCAACAGCTGTAACGGTTGCTGAAGGTCAGACGGCGACATTAACATATCAGATTCGAGCCAATGCTAATGGTCCTGATGCATACACATTTAATGTACCAACCAGTGTGGCAACGAATGTGACAGGTTCTTCTGCGCCAACCACGCCAGCAGGAATTACATTGGGTGCAACAGCGGCGGCAGCACCTGCGGCGATTGGTGCAACATCCATCACTGTACCAGCAGATGGTACGGCGAATAACAGCCTGAATGGTATTATCGCGGGTGACAGTATTGTTATTGGTGGCAATGTTTATGTTGTTGCAGCTATCACAGATACGGCAACAGGTAATCAAACAATTACGCTTACTACACCGTTGACCACAGCTGTTTTGCTTGGTGATCAAATTGGTGAACAACAAAGCTTCACGGTTAGCATGACTGCAGGTGTTGTAACACCACCAGCGACAGCAGGGACCGAAGTAATTTCTGTTGTAAGCAACGGTTCAGGAGTAGGTACTGCCTCAGCGCCTGTAGCTGGTACAGTGAATGTAGTGAAAGTTGTGTTTATAAAATCAGTGAGTGTGAATGGTGGTGCATTTTTAACAACACTACAAAATGTTAAAAGTGGTGACACCTTAACGTATCGCATGATTGCACAAGTTCCTGCAAACTCTACGCTTAATGGTGTTACGTTTACAGATACAATTCCACCATTTATGACGTACGTACTTAATTCAACCACATTGGATGTTGATGGCCCTGCAGGTGTAACCGCACCCACAGTGGCAGCCGATGTAGCAGGCACAACACCGCTAGTCGGTGGTCTTCAAGTGAATAGTTTAGGGCAAGCTGCTGGTGTGGTTGCTGGTGGTGCAGCAGGTACAGAAGTATCTGTTGATTTCCAAGTAACTGTAGATTAATACAGACTTTGTTCGCTTAATATGATTCATACTATTAAACAGGTGGCTTTAAGGTTGATGGGTAATACTACCCATCAGCTTGCCTCTATTGCTGCCTGTTTGATAGTGATGGTGGGCTTTAGCTCACCTGCTTATGCTGTTTTATCACAAACAATTACAAACACGGCACAGCTTAGCTATACAACTGCACCAGCCGTAATTAATACTTCGGTTGATGTCTATGCGACTATCGCCACAGCAAACTCAGCTAGTATTAAGGTTACTACCCCAGCAACAGCACGCTTAGGTACAACATCACCTGTTAGTGTTCAAATTACCAATACAGGTATCAATAATCTTTTGAATGGTAATGTTGTGATTACTGCACCTGCTGGTACTACTTTAACGATTCCAGTAGATCCCTATGGTTTATATGTTGCTGTGCCACACCCAACCCTTCCTTTAGCATGGTTGGTAACTGTACCTGATTTGCTCGTGGGGCAAAACTTTACATTTCCAGCTTCATTGGTGGTGCCAACAACAGCGCCATTGGGTGCGACGACTATACCTGCGGATTACCATGCCAATAATGCGAAGTTGGCGAGCCATGCTGCACCAGTGCAAATTATTACAACACGCACTAAAGCTCAAATTACTTTTATGCACTTGAATACAACAACGAATCAATATACGCCTGCTGAAGTTTATCATGCAGGGCAGGCGATCTATGTTCAAGTTAAAGATGGTGACCAAAATTTAGACCCATATACCAAACAAACAGTGACTGTTACGCTAACAGATAGTGCAAGTAGTGATACTGAAACGATTGTTCTGACTGAAACAGGTAATAATACTGGCGTGTTTATTGGTAACACTGCATCGACCCGTTTGGCAACAGCAACACCAAATGATGGTGTGCTTTCAGTCAATATTGATTCAACCATCACAGCAACATATACAGATAAGTTTGACAATACAGATGTTGCGGCATCCGCTGCATTGGTGGATCCTTTTGGTTTGGTTTTTGATTCCAGTAGTGGTGTGCCATTGGATGGTGCAACAATCACAATTATTGATGTAGCAACAGGTTTGCCAGCAACAGTATATGGTGATGATGGCGTAAGTGTTTATCCATCTACTGTAGTATCAGGAGCAACTGTGACAGACGCATCTGGTGCAGTTTATACCTTTGATACAGGCAAATATCGTTTTCCGTTTATGCCATTGGGTGATTATCGTTTAGAAATTACACCGCCACCTGGATATAGCTATCCATCGCAAGTAGCTACAGCTGATATTCAAGCCATCCCAACAGGTCCATTTTCAATTGTGACAGGATCTCGTGGTGAAACATTTAAGGTTCAAGCAGGACCAGCATTGCATATTGACGTGCCACTGGATGGCAAAGGTGTGAACTTGTTTGTGCGCAAAACAACGTCAACAAGCACTGCGGCTGTGGGAGACCGTGTTGCATACCAAATCAGTGTGGAAAATATACATGCTACAGCTTCGTCAAATACGAGTGTAATTCATGATACTTTACCGCTTGGTTTCCGCTATCAAGCGGGGTCTGCTACTTTGGATGGTGTGGCTCTGGCTGACCCTATTATTTCTGCAAATGGACGAGATTTAAGTTTTAGTCTTGGTACTATAGCTGCAGCACCTACAGTAGTTAACTTATCTTATGCGGCTGTGGTGGGAGCAAACACACGCCTTGGAATTGCAACCAATAGCGCATATGCAACGGGTACTATGTTAGGTAGTGCGGTTAGTTCAAATACCTCAAAGGCAAATGTAACTATTCGTGAGGATTTGATTCGTAGTCGTGGGTTTATTGCTGGCGTTGTCTTTATTGATGAAAATATGAATGAAATTCAAGATAAAGATGAGCCAGGTGTACAAGGTATTCGTATTTTTATGCAAGATGGTCGTAGTATTGTTACGGATAAAAATGGTCGCTATCACTTTGATGCCGTGAAGCTAGGTACACATGTTGTACAAATGGATAGAGCAAGCATTGCACAGCGTTATCAAGCGATTGGTTTGAAACAAACACGTTTTTCTAAAAATCATTATTCGCAATTTGTTGAAGTCACTGGTGGTGGTTTAGCTCGTGCTAATTTCCGCCTTATCAACCGTGCACCTGAAGAAACACCAGTATTGGTGAAACATGTGTTAAGTGAAGGTGAAGGTGAGCAGAAAGGGCTTGTCGTAGCTGATGTTGAAGTAAGTCAAAGTGGGAAGGTTGAACTGTCAAATCTTCAAGCATTCTATAACCTTCCACAAGGTTGGAAGTATGTATCTGGTAGTGCTACAGTAAATGGTGAGCCAATGGAGCCAGAGCAATCACCTGTAGGTTTAGTATGGCAACTTGATACAAAAAAAGACAAACAATTCATTCATTTGGCTATGCGTGGCGCAGGTGAAGGTGGTTTGAAGCATGCCAGTGCTTATGCAAGGTTTGTTTCAGCAGGTTCACAGAATGGTAGGACTGCTTTAGCCACGATTAATATTCAAGATACATTGAAGGAACTTCATGATCAGCGTTCATTTACTTTACATTTGAAGTTTGCGTCACGACAAGCAGAAGTGCCTGAAAAAGAGTTAAGTAAATTAAAAGAACTGATTCATTCTCTCAATGGCTTAGTCGTTCGTGAACTTATTGTTGAAGGGCATACTGATAATATTCCAATTGCTAAACGCAACCAGAAAGAGTTCAAAAATAACCTAGTACTGTCACAAGCACGAGCAAATTATGTTGCAGCTTATTTAAAAGAGCATTTGCAGTTGGATGAAGGCATTGTTTTTGCAGTGGGTAAAGGTGAACAAGAGCCAATTGCCTCGAACAAAACACGTAAAGGTCGTGAACAAAATAGGCGTGTGGTACTTAAAGTTCGTGCGGATAAGATTACGCATGATTTTTCTACACAACTGCAAGATACACAAGCCCAAGGTCAAGGTGTTGCATTGGGCTCATGGGATAAAGCAGACGTAATACAGGTTGAAGCACCTAAAGATAAGAAAATAGAAGGTATTTTATCACCAGTTGATGGTATGAGTTTGCCTCATCCCATTGCTTCGGTACGTATTGCTTTGCCTTCGAGCTTAAGTATTGATTTGCGGGTTGATGGTCGCCCAGTATCGGATGAGCGTATTGGTTTTAAATCGGAAAACCCTGAAACGGGCAAAACAACATATACCTATATTGGTGTTGATTTTGGTAAACAAGGCGATCACACTTTAAGTGTGAAAGGTATGGATAGCTTTGGTAATGCACGTTTTGAAGAAACGGTTCGTGTGGTAAGAACAGGAGAACTATCATCCATTAAATTGATTGAAACGGGTGAAAATATTGCGGATGGAAAAACCCCAGTTCGTTTTAGGTTAGCCCTTACAGATAACACAAATGCAGTGATTCATGGTAGCATAGAGTTGGCACAATTGGGTGGTGATTTGCTGGTTCGTCAAAATCAAAATACGCCACTTTTAACCCAGGAAGCATCACAAAAAGTATTTGTAGATGCTGATGGTTGGGTGACTTTAGCTCCAGTGACGAGCAGCGGCACCCATCGTATTATATTGGGTTATAATAACGTACAAAAAACCATTGAAGTCTATGTAAAACCTGAAATGCGGGATTGGATCTTGGTTGGTTTTGGTGAGGGAACCTTGGGTTATAATAACTTAACAGGAGCTATTCAACCGATAACAAAACCATCAGAACAAGATAAGTTTTATAAAGATGGTCAACTTGCCTTTTATGCTAAAGGTCAAATCCCAGGTGACTTTTTGCTAACATTGGCATATGACACAGCACAAAAAACGTTAACTGAACAAAGTAGCCGCTTTGGTGATATTGATCCTAATGTGATGTACACAGTTTACAATGATGCCACACAACAGCAGTTTGATGGTACAAGTAGTAAGAAGTTATATGTCAAAATTGAAAGAGATACATTTTATGCCTTGTTTGGTGATTATGAAACAGGACTTTCAACGACGGAACTAACACGTTATTCACGTGTGTTTACGGGTGTAAAAGCTGAAATGCATGAAGACACTATCGGCTTTACAGCATTTGCCACACAAACTGGGCAGGCTATGCATAGGGATGAAATACAAGGCAATGGTACCAGTGGTTTGTATCGCTTGAGTAATCAAAATATTATCAGTAATACGGAAACAGTATTGATTGAAACGGTTGATCGCTTTAGGAGTGAAGTGATACTTAAATCAGTAAAACTTACACGCCACCTTGATTATGATATTGATTATGTTTTGGGTACAATTTGGTTTAAGCAGCCTGTGTTAAGCAGGGATTCAGAACTTAACCCTATTATGATTCGAGTTGAATATGAGGCTGATAGTGGTGGTAGTGAATTGACCACTGCGGGGGGACGTGTTTATGTCAAACCGAATGAACGTATTGAAGTAGGAGGAACTTTTGTCTCTGAAGGTACTTTGGCAGGTAGCAACACCTTAAGTGGTGTAGATGTAAAAGTTCAGGTGAATGATACGGTTGAAGTTGTATCTGAAATCGCAAGTAGTACAAATAACGCTGTAACTGGTAGTGCGTTTAAGCTTGAAGCACGTTTAGCGGATGAAACGACAAGTGGTACAGTCTATGCACGGCAACAAGATGATAACTTTGGTCTTGGTCAGCAACTGGGTAGTGAAAATGCAACTCGCAAGCTGGGTGCCAATGGTCAATACCGCT
The DNA here is from genome assembly GCA_027059605.1 of Ghiorsea sp. GTDB lineage: Bacteria > Pseudomonadota > Zetaproteobacteria > Mariprofundales > Mariprofundaceae > Ghiorsea. The sequence continues at coordinate 7,148 of JALSZC010000226.1, forward strand.
TGGATAAACAAGCTAGTATTAATGGTGAGGTATTCCGCCAGGAAGTATTAAATACGGGTGCTGTGCGAGATATGGCAAATGTTCAATATCAAGATAAAATTGATGATTATGATGTGCGTACAGGGTTGCGAGCAACACAAGATGTAGATGGTGCAGGTACTGTGACAGGTGGTACTTTAGCGAGCGTAGGTGCAAGCAAAAAAATAAGTACGCGTATGTCGGTGCGAGCAGACCATGAACAGGCACTTGGTAGTAATAATAGTGTTGATTTTCCAAGTCGTTCAACACTTGGTGCTGAATATAGTATTACGGCAACGACAAGTTTGACGGCAACACAAGAATGGACACAAGGCTCAGTTCAAGACACCTCTTCAACTAGACTTGGGGTGAATACCCAGCCTTGGAATGGTGCAACTATGTCCAGTAGTTATGAGCAACAGCTTAGCGAGGCAGGTATGCGGAGTTTTGCGAACGCGGGCTTATTACAAACTTGGGAGTTTAATGAAAGGTTAAGTTTAAGTGCAAGCCTAGATCAAACCAAGGTATTAAAAACAACACAACCTGTCCAAGTGAACTTAAATGCACCTGTTGTTACTGGTGGTGAAGATTTTACCGCAGTATCATTAGGTACAGATTACCACCCAGGGGATTGGGTATGGTCGAATCGATTAGAATATCGCACCAGTGATTTAAGTGAGCATAGGGGAGCTAGCATAGGTATCCAAGGATCACCATTGGACGAGCTTTCAATGCAATGGACTATGCTTTGGCAACATGAGGTGTTAGCTACTGGCGGATATAACTTGATCTCGGATGCTTCTCTTCGTGTAGCATGGCGACCAGAGTTTGATAAGTTAATTTTATTAAACCGTTTTGATATACGTAGAAATGAACAATCAGGCACAGGATTAGAAAGCAAAAGTTTACGTTATATCAACAATATGACTGCAAACTGGCAAACAACAGCTTCTTGGCAGCTTAGATTCAACCATGGTATTAAGTTATCCGATGAAACGATTCAGGGTGATGCTTGGTCTGGGTTAACAGACCTTTTGGGCATGTATGTGATTTATGATATAAATGAAAGTTGGGATGTAACCATGCAAGCAGCATCTTTGCGCGTACGGCACTTGAATAACTATCAACCTACAGCAGGTTTTGCCTTGGGATATAACATGTTTGAAAACTTCTGGTTAAGCATGGGGTATAATTTTGTTGGTTTTTATGATCAAGATTTTACAGCAGCGGAATATACTCGAGCTGGTACTTATATTCGATTCCGCTTTAAGTATGACCAAAATAATCTTGCAGACATGTTAAAATAAGCCATAGTCATGCTTATATCTTATTGGATGGAATCAAATCATGGCAAACATTAATGATGAAGGTTTTTTAGAGCTTTCGGGTATCCATCAACATGGGTATCCACAGCTTAGCAGTAATGATTTTCCAGTGCTGGAAGGCTTATCACCTTTAAACCTTCGTGTATTAAGCCAAGACTCGCAAGTTATGAATGTTGCCAAGGGTGTTGAGATGATGGTAGCAGGTGACACACCACATGATTTGTATTTTATTGCTAAAGGTTCTATGGCTGTAACAAAAAAACATGCAGGCAAGTTTGTGGTTGTTGCAACTCTAAAAGCAGGCGATTTTTATGGGGAATATGGCGTATTACGAGGGAAAACACGTTTTGCATCAGTTTATACGGCTGAGCCTTCTGTAATTATACGGGTTGGGTTACAGGCCATACAGCAGGTTTTACAGGCAGATGAAAACTTCAAGTCTAGGGTGTTTTCTATCATGAAGCAGCGTATCTTAAATAGTTTTCTATGTACGCATG
>JALSZC010000227.1 GCA_027059605.1 Ghiorsea sp.
AGCAGTGCTTCCAGCGCACATCAAAGTGCAATATCTTGTAGGCGGGCTTGCGCCTGATAGTGATGAGCCTATGGATGAAACCACACAAGCCATGATTCAAAAACATTGGCATACCATCACCAAAAAAGTACCCACCACCAAGTTCAACTTTGATTTCTGGGCAAACAACACGCCACGCCGCTCCACCTACTCTGCTTGTCGCGCTGTACTTGCGGCTAAAGCCCAAGATACGAACAAAGAAGATGCGATGATACTCGCCATTCAGCAGGCATATTATCTACATGCCCAAAATCCATCCGATGATGCTGTGTTAATCGACTGCGCTGTGTCTATTGGCTTAGACAAACAAAGCTTTGAAGACCTGCTTAATGCTGAATCAACCCAAACTACCTTGCAGCGACATATCCAACAAGCCCAAAGCATGGGTGTGTATAGCTTTCCTAGTCTTATCTTAGAAGATAATGGGCAATTCAAACCCATTACCATTGACTACAATCATGCAGACAACATTTTACAGCAGCTTAACTAACGTCATTTGACGTATTGAATGCTTTCATATCGAGTACACTTAAAATATGCGTGAAACACAAGGGAGTCCTTGTTTGCAAGGAAATAAAGGATGTATAGTACACATATTACTAAGTTAGGGGAAAGAAGATAGTGCAAGATACAGTCTATACACTTGGCCTCTTTATTTCTCCTTTTGTTGCTTTAATGAGCTTCTATCGTTCATGGCGTTTATTTACAAAGAGGATTAAATTCAAATATGGATTTATCCGTACCATCTATGCTCTGCTAATAAATATTTCAGCACTAGGTTTTATGTATTACGGGTACAAGTGGTTTAGTTGCATTTGGCCTTGGCATTGTTCCGAAGGTTTTCCGTCAACGTATATTGCAGCAGGAATAGTTATTGGTATTTTGCTATCAGAACTCATTTATTTTGTTTCAGAAGTGATATTTAAAGCATGTGGCAAATCAAAGCTATTAACTTAATTAAAAATCGGGGACAGTGTACTCATTTATCACCTTCTAGTTCAGATAGCGGCAACACTACATTAAACGTTGATATATAAAGCTGGTTCCATTCGTTCATGCAGGATATGAACAATCACAATATGATTATCTTTTGGCATATAAAACACCACATGCTTGCCCACGTGCAGGCTGCGTATAACATGATAAATTTCAGGTCTTATTTTGCCTAATGATGGCGTTTCCGCCAATGTATGAAAAGCATCATCCAGCGTTTTAAGGTAAGTATTGCGTTGCTTTTTGCCCCATGTTTTCTCGGTGTATTGGGCAATTTGCATGAGGCTGGCTTTGGCATCAGGTGTGAGCTTGAACCCGCTCATCAAAGGGCTCACGATGCTTGGCTATTATCCATATCTTGCAACATCGTATCCAGTGAATAGTCCGCATACACACCCTGCTCTGCATCACAAATCGCTGGCTGCAAGGTTTCTTTAAGCTTGGCAAGCTTGAGTTCATAAAGGATTTTTTCATTGGTATCCACATTGCGAATGGCTTCGCGGATAAATTCACTGGCATTATTATACATGCCTGTGGCAACTTTATCCTGTACCAGCTTCATCAATTCAGAAGTGAGAGAGATATTCATAGTTGGCATTGATTTTCTCCTTTATGAACGAACTTTGTCAAAAAGCATACAAACTTTGCCATATTGTGATTGCTTTTGTCAATCTGTCATCGAAATATTAGAGGATTGGTATGTAAATCAGGTTTCATCCATTCACAAATTTACAGCTTTTGACAAACAAAATGCATATAACGACCCATATCAACATAAGGCTCTATTTGTGAGTATTGCAGCTCCATGGCAAGCACATCTTCATCGGATATATTACCACCCCGCTTGATACCCACATAATCAGAAAAAACACGAATACCACTTTGCTGAATAATGCTAAAACCATACTCAGCCAGTTTAGATCTAACCCAATCAGGTTTGACAGGGTTGGGTGGCGTTAAACCACCTTTCATACCTGAAAAATCATTGTTTTTGATTTTATTAAAATTGCCTCTAATCAAATTATGAAACACCAAAGCATCCAAATTATAAAACATCAGTGACAGCAAACCATGCTGTTGTGTTAGCTCTGCAAGTTTCTTCATCAATGTTTCGGGATGATTTAACCATTCCATCACAGCATGACAAAGCACAACATCATAAGCACGGTTTTCCAAATCTTGAAATGCTCCATGCTGCCATTCTATTTGATTTGCAACACCCGCTTGCTCTGCTTGCGCTTTAGCCACA
>JALSZC010000228.1 GCA_027059605.1 Ghiorsea sp.
AAACAAGCTGGTTTTCAGGTGACGGTTTGCAGCAATCAGTCAGCATTGGGTCGTGGCATGATAGATCAAACCACATTTGATGCTATTCAAGCGAAAATGATTGCAGCAACTGAAGAAGTAGGTGGCAGTTTTGATTATATTGCTGTGTGTCCTCATGGCCCAGATGATGGTTGCGAATGTCGTAAGCCATTGCCAGGTATGTTGTTAGACACATTTAAGGCACTCAACATTCAAGATAAAAGTACAGTGGTTATGGTGGGTGATTCATACCGTGATGTGCAGGCAGCACATGCTGCTGGTATTCAAGCTATTTTGGTGAGTAGTGGTTATGGTGATGCGGCGGTTATTCATGAAAAATCAAAACAATTGATGCCTGATATTCAGATATTTGCCAACTTAGCAGAAGCCACACAGTCTATTTTAGAAGGTAAATCATGAAATACTTACAAGCTTGGCTTTTTTATGGGTTATACACGGTTGCAACTATTACCATTGCCATTTTAGTGATTATTGCCCGTATATTTGGTCGTGATTTTGCGTGGAAGGTTGGACACTTATGGGGCATTACTGGCAATGCACTATTGTTTGTTATCTGCGGTATTCGCGTCAAAATAGAAGGGCAAGAAAATATTCCTGATGTACCCTGTGTATATGCTGTTAAACATCAATCCACATGGGAGACCACAACACTGCCAGTAGTTTTACCACCATTTGCATGGATTTTAAAAAAGGAACTCATGTATATTCCATTTTTTGGCTGGTCTTTATATGCATTGGGAGCCATAGCGATAAATCGCTCCAACCCACGCGATGCACTTAAACAAGTCAATGAAAAAGGTGTGGCACAAATTAAAACAGGGCGTTCAGTGGTGATTTTCCCAGAAGGCACACGCTCAGCAGTAGGCGAAAAAGGGAAATATCAGCCAGGTGTTATTCTTCTGGCAAAAAAAGCAAAAGTTCCCATTGTTCCTATAGCTCATAATGCAGGCTTGTGTTGGCCTAAAGGTACTATTCTTAAATATTCAGGTACGATTACTTTGCGTATTTTACCGCCTATTTCGGCAGAAGATGTTGTTGAGCGCAAACGCAATGATTTATTAGAAGAAATTGAACAAAGCATTGAAGACACGTGTACAGCGTTAGGAGCAGGCGTAAGTAAAGGTTAATCTTATCGACTGATAGTGTATTAGTTAAGTGAGGTGTAAACATGCGATGGAATATCCTATGGGTTATGGTGCTTTTATTTGCACCATTGACTGCACATAGCATTGAGTATCAATGGTCAAATGCAGAAGGTCAGCAGGTGCAGTTATCTAGTTTTAAAGGGCAACCTGTTATTTTACATTTTTGGGCAAGTTGGTGCCCGCCATGTCGCTCTGAGATGCCTGCGATGAATCATTGGGTACAGCAGCATCCTGATGTAAAAGTTGTCATGATTTCTTTGGATTCTGATCAAGAAAATGCAGCAGCATTTTATGCGCAAAAAAATATTCAACAGCCACTAAATATGGGTAAGCAACGTGATACCATGGCACTAGGTGTGCGCGGTTTACCAACAACCTTAGTCATTGATGCTAATGGAAATATTAAGCAACGGCATACGGGTGAATTGAATTGGGCTGATGAGCGCGTGAGTTTGATGGTGCTTGATTGGCTACGATAAACACTTGGCTTTTGAGCTTTTCTCTGTTGTTGGTATCCAATGCATATGCAACAGGTATGACACTTAGTGAAAAAGAAGCTAAGCAATTGGGTTCGGGTCAACTCATCATCCATGCAGCATCTGTAAAAGATAGCTATGTGAAGGAAATACATGCCTTTTTGCTTATTCAAGCTCCTGCAGAGAAGGTTTTTGCATTGATTACCGATTACGCTCATTTGCCCTCTTTTATGCCCAATCTTGCGCGTACAGAAGTGTTGCACCAAGATGATGCTGGGGCAGTGGTGAATTATTATTTGGATTTACCTTTTGGAGTGAACAAGCAGTATCGCCTACAATTGGATTATGATAAACAACCCAAAAGTTGGCGTATGACTTGGTATCAATTAGACTGGCAAGGTTTAGACCCTGAACATTCGATTGCTGATACTACGGGTTATTGGCATTTACAAGTCATAGGCAAGCAAACAACAAGGTTACATTATTATACAAAAACCGACCCTGGGCATGTGCCTTTCGGTTTGGGTTGGCTTGTTGATTATTTAACAAAAGAAACTGTGGTGGAACTATTAGAAAATACCAAAGCCAAGGCGGAAGA
>JALSZC010000229.1 GCA_027059605.1 Ghiorsea sp.
CCCGCATCAATGGCTTGCCTGATAAACGCCTTTTCAGCCTTAAGCCAGGGATACTCTTCATCATCATAAATCCCCATAGGACCACCCATGACAATCAACCAATCCAAGTCATCCACAGCAGGCAAAGCTTCACCTTTATACAAATGGGTCACACTTAAATCATGCCCTTTATCCAATAGATAAGGCTGCATCGCACCCAAACCTTCAAAGGCTACATGTTGAATATAATGTACACGCATCAAACTATCCTCACACGAGTTTAACGATTATAGGCAAAGCCCTAATAACGTCTTTTGAGCAAATTCTGAAATTAAAAAGCTACCCATTTATCCATGCATAAACCTGCATATGTATGCTTTCAAGAGCAATAAAGGTTACAAAAAACCTAAAGCAAATAGCACCTATAGAAGGACATACTTAAAACTGGGTTATACTACTACTTGGGATAGGTATAAAAAATGTAAGATGTAGAATAATCTGAAAATTCAAAATAGACTTTCTTTTCGCGTTTATCGGCAATCATATTCAAATTCTCATCTAAAATACCATAACCAAAACGATATGGACGTGGAGTATTACCATCTGTAGCCACAGCTGTAGTCAACTTATCAATTTCCAAAAAGCGTTTCACCAGCTTATTCCCTGCATATACTTCCAAAACACCATTTACACCTGTCCAATTTTGTACAGCTCTACCAAATTTATTTTGTGTCTCTTGGGTGCAACTTATTAAAACAAATGCAAGTAAAGTAACCATTAAATACTTAGACATTATCTTCCTCCTTACTTTGTTCTTTTTCAGCACGAATCACAGCAGCACGTTTTTCCACTTCTTCCACCAAATTATCTATCATATCATTGGACTTAATTTTACCAAACTTTTCACCATCATGATAAAAAGTATGCACGGGGTAACCGCCCGTGATACCCAAATCCACTTCTTTGGCTTCACCAGGCCCATTGACTACGCAGCCAATCACTGCAAGCTCTACACTTTCTTGAATATGCGCCAAACGTTCTTCCAAAACTTGAACCGTTTTAATCACATCAAACTTTTGACGTGCGCACGTTGGGCAAGCGATAATGTTTACACCCCTATGCCGCAAACCAAGGCTTTTAAGAATTTCAAAGCCAACTTTAATTTCCTCTTTGGGCTCTGCGGCAAGCGACACGCGAATCGTATCGCCAATGCCATCAGCCAATATTAAGCCAAGCCCAACCGAAGATTTAACAGTACCGCCAAACAAACTACCTGATTCAGTAATTCCTAAATGAAATGGGTAATCTACTTTATCCGCAAGTTTACGATATGCAGCCACTGTCATAGGGATATTACTTGCTTTCAGGGATATTTTAATGTCATTAAAATTCATGTCTTCAAGAATACGAATATGCCCTAAAGCAGATTCAACCATGGCATCGGCACATGGTTCTCCATACTTTTCATTCAAATCCTTTTCCAATGAGCCCGCATTCACCCCAATACGAATAGAAACACCACGTTCAGCAGCGGCTTTCACAACGCGCTCAACCCTATCTCGGCTTCCGATGTTACCAGGATTTAACCTAAGACCATGCACACCAGCATCCAGCGCAAGCAATGCCATTTTATAGCTGAAGTGAATGTCCGCAATAATAGGTAGATTGGTTTGCGCTAGGATTTCTGGCATAGCAGCAGCCGACTCTGGGTCGGGCACGGATATACGCACAATATCTGCGCCTGCATCTTCTAAGGTTTTAAGTTGTGCCACTGTGGCATCAATATCTGTAGTCAGTGTATTGGTCATGGACTGCACGGCAATGGGTGCATCGCCACCCACAGCCACATCACCTACCATAATCTTCCGCGTTTTACGGCGCGGCATCACAATCGAATCACGCATGCTTATTCCTCAATCTTACTATCTTGTTCAGCAGGGCTTTCCACGCGTTTTAATGCCGCCAAACGCTCTTGCACTTTACGCCCTCTTCTTAGTGTATCCACATATAATTGTTCATCAGGCATCCATTGCACTGCTTTTTCCCAAAAAGATACCGCTTGCGCAATATGTTCTTTACGGAAAGCAATATTACCTTGTTCGTAAGCACTTGCTGCCAGTGCAGATGTTTTCTGTTCAATCACTTTAAGTAAAGCATCTGCATCAGGGTTACCTTGTCGGCGTAAGGTTAATGCCGCACGTTTAGCCTCTGCCCACTTTTCTGCTTTCATCAAAAGCTGAACATCTTTCTTGGTCACTTTCTTATGCGTGTTTTTTCTGGGGTACACTTTTTTAATCTTTTTCGACACTATTTTCTTATCTATTTCAGCAATACTTAACTCACTTGGCATAAGTTTTTGCATAGCCTGCTTTAAACCTTTTGCTTTTTTAGAGTCTGGTTTAAACCGCAAATAAGAATCGGCATATACCCAAGCAATTTCAGGCAGCCCCAATTTTTTATGTTTGTTCGCTAACCATAACGCATGATCAACCCTATATTCCAAAACCTCAGCCAAGTCATCACGAGCCAAAGCAAAGGCAATATCATCACCTAGCAATCCTCGAGGTGGCGTATAATTATCCAACCATTCCAGCCAAGCATCATCTTCTTGTAAGCGTTGCATATACAAACTTTGCATACGTAATTGACGTGCTTTGATATTCATCGCTTTTTGATAACGCAACAATGCCTTAGGACTACGAGATAAACTTGCCGCAGCTTTATATGCTTCCTCAGCTTGTGCCCAGTGACCAGCGGCTTCTTCACTTTTCCCTTTTCTGGCATAATAACGCAATAATTTGAGACGAGCAGGGTCAACTTTATTGTTTAAGAACCTACGTGCCTTAGCATAATCTTTATCTGTTTTCTTGATGGATACCAAACGCTGACGTGCTTCCATCATTTCACCTTTCTTAAAGGCTTCTTCAGCTGCTTTGTATGGGCTAATCAAACCTATGGAAACTCGAAAATCATTGAAAGAACTCTTACCAGCACAACCTGATAAAAGAAAAACAGCAATTAACATAACATATACACGCTGATTCATTCTTCAATATCTCCAATAATCATTCTTACATCAGTAGGTAGTGTTGTATCAAAAGCCATAGCAACAGAAATGCACATATCATGATATAAAGTGTCATCCACAATATTCACAACGCCACAACGCAGGGGCTCACTTACACCTTTGACAGAGATTTCACCCATGTCTTGGAAGGAAAAACCTTCACCTGCCGCCTCAAATGTAGCAAAGGGTAACACAACTTCACCACCTTCACCCAAACCACCCATACGCGAGGCTACATTCACAGCATCACCAATCACAGTATATTCTAAACGCTCTGCAGCACCAATATTACCAACAATAACATCACCACAATTTAAACCAACTCGAAAGGAAACCGCATTGCCATCTTTGCGTAATACGGCTAATTTACGGCATGCTTCAGTCATTGCCACAGCAGCCATCACTGCATTCCTAACATGCTGTGTATCTTGTTTAGGGTGATTAAAAACCGCCATCACAGCATCACCAATGTACTTATCCACATGACCACCGTAATAATCAATAATACGGTGAAAAACTTCAAAGTTTTGATTAAGTACTTCAACCACTTCTTCTGTATCTGTGTTTTCAGAAAATGCCGTAAACTCGACCATATCAGCAAACAATACCGTAACTTCTTGTTTACGATTTTCTAACTTACCAAGACCTCGGCTTTCAAATACGTCTGATACCAACTCAGGGTTAAGATAACGACCTAACACAGCCCGCATTTCTTCTTTATGCGCCAATTCTTCAACCATCTTGTTAAACTGTCCAGCCGCATCACTTAGCTCATCGTTACCGACAATTTCCAAATGTTGATGATAATCACCATGTGCCACATGTCGTGCTGCCAAAGCCAAATCTTCTAACGGTTTGCTCATACGCCCTGCTAGCCAATACACAAACACACCTGACAATAAAATGACAACCAATGCTGCCCATAACATACGTTGCAATAATTGACTCGCAATGGCATCCCACGCTTCTTCTGAATAACGCACTGCAACCAATGCAATATTGGTTCCACCATAAGTTACCTGTTTAGCAAACCATAAATCATCAACAGGTAAACGCTTGGTTTCACTCGTAAGTTCAACCTCTGCTAAAACTTGTTCAATATTACCTAACTCACCAACTGACCACACTTGTGATGATGAGCTTTTAAAGAACACTGCTGTTACATAAGGCACTTTTTCCGCAAAGTTTCGCATCACAAAATCTGTTTCAGCAGCACTGCCCGCTAACATGGGTATTTTTAATTCATCACCCAATCTACTCACTTGTACAGCAGCTTGTGTCTCTTGATTCTTTAACCAAGCATCCCGTTCCATATCCAACACAATCAATGATAACACCGCAACAGCAACGGTTACAGCAAGACCAACTACCATAGTCCAACGCCAACGCACAGGAAAACGCGGAACATTTGCAATAGGAGTCAAACCTACTTGTGTATCACTGGTCAAAGTTCAACTCCTTTATCGTAATAGTAATATTTTAAAACGTTATCATGATGCTGGGGTAACTCTAAAAGTTAAATCACAATTTCACAAACAAATCATCATCTAGAGGATTGCTTATCAGCACCCTATTCAACCCCGCGATGAATCTTTAAGTACTTTTTCAATCTTTTTCCTTTTATCTTGAGGCAAATCAATCGTACTTAAAGTGTTTTTCCGCTTTATCTTCAATACATTATGTAGGGTTGTAATGTAAGCATCATAATGCCTACATGCAGAACACATCAATAAATGAATGCGCAAGCGAATCTTTTCCACAAAGCTTAAGTTGCGCTCTAGCTTCTCAGAAGCCAAACGACTTATCTCTTCACATGCATGCTTCATCTTATACTCACCACGGTTTCTTGCCTCCAAACCAATGTGTTTCTAAACATTGCCGCAAAGCAAGTCTTGCACGGTGTAATAACACATGAACATTGGTCGAAGAAACATCACACACCTTACAAATTTCATCAGAATCCAAACCTTGTAACTCCCGCATATCAAACACCAAACGTTGCTTTTCCGGCAAATGTTTTACGCACGTTTGCAACACCTGAAAGAACTGTGTGTCTTGGCATAAACTTGCTGGGTCATCATGCCATTGTTGTGGTTTTTTCAACCATGCTCCATTGTTTGGGTCAAACCATGCCGTCGGGTCACCTTCAGCTAAGGTTGCATGATCCCTTTGCCTGATTTCTTTGCGTAAATAATCAATCCATTTATGCTTTAAAATACCAATAAGCCAAGTTCTAATTGTAGAGTTCCCTGAAAAAGAGTCTTTACTTTTCCAAGCTGCTAACAAGGTGTCCTGCACCAAATCTGCTGCTAAATCTTCATTTTGTGCACGCTGCATGGCAAAGCGATACAATGTATCGCCATGTTCAGCCAACCACTGCTGTGGGTTCATATTCATACTCAAAAATGCGCCCCATAAAAAAGCCCACCCAAACTAAACATAGCTTAAGGTGGGCTTAAAAACTTCAAACAACAATGAAGGTACGCTTAAAATTCAAAACCTAATTTCAAAGTTGTTAAATCTTTACTGCCAACTGTTGATTTTTCAAGGTTTACAACAAAAAATGCTAACTCAACTTTTGCACCCAAAGACATTGTAGAGTTGCTTTCATCAAGTTGCTGGAAGGCAGCCAAAGCACCTGTTGCAGACGATGTTGATGTTGTCGTACCAAACTCAATATAGGGCTTAACAATAGGCAGGCTTGCACCAACCATCACTGCGTAGCCTGTATTTTTAACCTCCAAGTCAGTTAAGGTAAGTGTACTTGAATGGTAACGCACGTTCGCTTCTAACATAGGTACAGGAATATAATTACCAAACGCCATACGAATTTCATAACCTTTAAGGTCAACTCCCAAATCTGTTGATGATAGGGTCATATAACCAACATCCAAACCAAATGGAATACCTGCAGATAAACGCACTCTAGGTAAAGGAATCGTTGAATCAGTATAACCCACTGCCTGCCATTGCGCAGCATTGGGATCAATACTTAATGCTGTAACTTCAACAGCAGCTTGAATACCAAAGGGTAAAACACCTGAAGAATGTGGCTCAGCAGAGTTACTTGGGTTCATCCATGCTGCTGCAGCTAAATCTTGTGTATAACCTGTGTATGCAGCTTGTGCACCTGAAAAGCCTGTGATACTTGCTGCATGAGCCTGACTTGCAAAAAGCAGAGTAGAGGCTGCCAATAATGTATGTATTTTTTTCATATCTTTCTCCTTAGGGAAAACAAAACAGTAATCTTGGCTGAAAGTTAAACATAGTTTTATAACTTGTCACCTACTTCAACCTTTAACATCAAACTAATTACCAATATAGACTAAAAAATGATACATGTCACAACTTCATGCCCGTATTACAACAAATCAAAATGTGGCACTTTTTTTGCTTCAACTCGGCTATGAGCCCAATTAAACTTTTACGCCAATCAACCATCGATACATTAAACAGTATTGACAGCCTACCAACATTGCCAGATTTATTCCTTAATATCCAAAGTGTACTCAACACACCTGAATCAACGCTGCAAGACTTAACACAAGCCATCGAGCGCGACCAAATTATTACTGCGACCATTGTCAAAATTGCAAACTCTTCCTACTACAATCCAATGAACAAACCTGCCAATAGCTTATCCTTTGCGATTTCTAGGTTAGGGCGCACCGAAACCAGCAACATCGCCTTATCCATATCTTTACTGTATGGGTTTTCACTACCTACGGGCATTGTAAACATGCGCCGTTTTTGGGCGCATGCTTTTGCGGTCGGTCAAACTTGTCGAAAAGTCTGTGCCCAACTACCCAAGGAAAACCAGCTTAACTCCGATGAGTTGTTTTTAAGTGGGCTTCTTCATGATATAGGCAGAGCTATTTTAGGCATACGTATTGACCCACATTATTTTGAACAAGATTTTGCCAACTTTCATGGTGCAGAGCTTATCCAAGCTGAACAACAAACATATGGTATTGATCACGCCCAAGCCGGTGCTATTATCTTAAAACTATGGGGGTTTCCAGATGCATTTTGTCAATGCATACGACAACACCACAGTAGTAATAGCTGCAATATCAATGATAAAATCCTTACCATAGCTGATAGTATTGTCCATCAGCACTTATCTAACCTTACTACTATTGAAGAAGTTGAAATCAAAACTCGGGATTCAGAATTCGATGCCATGATTACCCAACACCTCACAGAAATGAGCTGGTAAACTTACCTATCATTAAGCTCACATCACATGAACATTAAACAAGGCTGGTAATACAAAAGATAATACTTGCAATATCATTGCTTTAACATTGAACTAGGCAGGAATGATATGGTTTACACAACTTGATTGGACACTTTTTTTCTCAGCCCTGATTTCCTCCACCCTTTTTCCTGGTGGTTCAGAGGCACTACTTCTTTATCGTTTACAAGATAACGCAAACAACCCTTACCTTCTGGTTACTATGGCAACATTAGGTAATGTTTTGGGAAGCATTATCACTTATTATATGGGAAAATACGGCTTTCAGTTTAGTCATCGTTGGTTTCACATATCAGCAACCAAACAACAGCAAGCTGAACATTATTTCCAAACTTGGGGCACACCTGCCCTACTCTTTGCTTGGTTACCCATCATCGGTGATCCTCTATGTTTGGTCGCAGGCGCATTACGCTATAACATCTATGTATTTATCGCTTTAGTTGGTTTAGGAAAACTAACACGTTACACGCTGATAACATGGGCTTTTCTATAGCTTTCTTATCCTTTTTTGAAACTGCGAACAAGCAACAACACAACTGCCACAGAAATACAAGCATCTGCAATATTAAAAGCTGGCCAGTGGTATGCTTTTCCATCCCATACAATATACCAATCAATAAAGTCCACCACATAACCAAGATATAACCTATCCAAGATATTACCCGCAGCCCCCACTAATATCAGTACGAGCAACCATGATTCAAGCCCTGCTCTATGCCGCTCTCGCCACCACCACACACTGACAACTACAGCAATCGTTATGGTGACACCAAGCAACAAATTGGTTCGCCATGCATGATTCCAATCGGCAAACATGGAAAATGCCACGCCATAATTATGCGCTTTGACCAGATTAAAAAAGCCATCAACCACCACCATACGGAAAAAAGGAAGCTGTTGCTCAATCCACCATTTGCTCCACTGGTCTGCTGCCAGCAAAAGAATAAATAGCAGCATTTGCTGTTTAGTTCTTGTTGTCATATCACTATCCCTACATCATTCATACTTGCGAGCAAGTGAAACAGTTATGACCTTGTGATTCAATGCTTTATTTGTAGGGTTTTGCTTTTATTTGGCATAATTGGGAGAAAACTGTGGCATTATTGATTACTGACGACTGTATCAACTGCGCTCTATGTGAACCAGAGTGTCCTAATGATGCCATTTTTGAAGGCACTGAAATCTTTGAAATCAACCCAGACTTATGCACCGAATGTGTTGGGCATTATGATGAGCCCCAATGCGTTGCCATTTGCCCTGTAGATTGTATCCCCAAAGACCCCAACCGTGTTGAAAGTGAAGATGAACTTAAACTCAAATATGAGCAACTCACTGGACAAACAGCATGAGCGGTAAACTTTTTATTATTTCAGGTCCTTCTGGCGCAGGCAAATCCAGCTTATGCAACAAACTACTTGAAGCTTGTCCTAACCTTCATTTGTCTATTTCTTGCACCACAAGAGCACCCAGACCAGGTGAAAAAGATGGGCGAGAATATCATTTCTTAAGCCTTGAAGACTTTAAAAAACAAAAAGACAACGG
>JALSZC010000230.1 GCA_027059605.1 Ghiorsea sp.
CCTGCTCATGCAAAATAGAAAAAGGGGTGGCTGAAGTATCTCCAGGCTGCTGATCTAAACTATCCCAATCAATAGTTCTTTTATCTAAACGTGGCGGTGTTCCTGTCTTTAAGCGACCTACTCGAAATTCTTTTTGATAAAGCTCTTGTGTAAGACCATCGATTGACGCATCACCCAAACGACCCGCTGGAAACCGTTTATCGCCAATATGAATCAACCCACCTAGAAAAGTTCCTGTCGTTAAAATAACAGTGGGTGCAAAATGCGCTACACCAAAATTATCCACAACACCTTTAATTGCACCTTGATTAAAAAGCAAGTGATTAATACTACCTTGGTATAAGTGTAACCCATCTTGTTCATCAAGTAGTTTACGCATAGCAATATGATACAAACGTCTATCACACTGTGCTCTAGTGGCTTGCACAGCAGGACCTTTACGTTGGTTAAGAATACGGTATTGCAGAGCAGCTTTATCAGCCACAACACCCATCACCCCACCCAAGGCATCAATTTCTTTAACCAAGTGCCCCTTACCCACACCACCAATAGCAGGGTTACATGACATTTTAGCAATCGTATCAAGATTTTGTGTAATAAGTCGAACTTTAGCACCACGGCGTGCAGCAGCCATTGCTGCCTCACAACCAGCGTGACCTGCACCAATGACTAAAACATCAACTTCACCATCAGGGTGTTTCACGTGAAACATTTGCTTATTACTTATCATAAACAAACAATATAAATTACAAAGAAACTTTCTACGACTAAATTACATTATGCAAAGAAACACAATATTTAGATATAAAGAGTATAATAGATAAGCATAAGAAGTATTACTTTAAAAATTAAAAAAAAGGGCGGCTCGTTAAAGCCACCCTTTTAAACATTATGATTGCTAAACTTTATGCTTTACGTTTTTCCAACATATCATGAATGATAGGAGAGAAAATCAACTCCATCGCCAACAACATCTTACTTGAAGGAACCACCAATGTATTACGACGTGACATAAATGAATGATTCAACATAGATAACAAGTATGGGAAATCAATTCCCCAACGTTCTGGTTTACGAATACGAATAACCATCAAACTTTCATCAGGTGTAGGCACATCACGTGCAATAAACGGGTTTGAGGTATCCACTAAAGGTACGCGTTGGAAGTTGATATCCGTATGACTAAACTGCGGAGTAATAAAATGAACGTAGTCATGCATACGAGACAAAATATTATCAACAACAGCTTCCGATGAATAACCACGCATTTCAGTATCACGGTGAATTTTTTGAATCCACTCAAGGTTTACCACAGGTACAATACCAACCATTAAATCAGCATAAGGGCGAACTTCTTCAACACCACCATGTAAGCCTTCATAGAAAAGTAAATCTGATCCTTCACCAATATCACGCCAATCAGTAAATTTACCAGCTTCTACACCATAAATCTTTGCTTCTTCATCATCATGAACATAAGTACGAACCTTACCCCTGCCTGTTTCTCCATAAGATTTAAAAAGTTCAGCGATTTTATCAAATAAGTTTGCTTCATCAGAAAAGTGACTTAAACGTTTACCAGCTGCTTCAAACTCTTTTGCTTTTTCTTTAAATGTTAACCTATCAAACTTATGAAAACAATCACCTTCAACAATAGCTGGTGTTACATTCTCTCTATGAAAGATATGTTCCAATGCTACTTTTGCAGTACTTGTTCCTGCACCAGATGAACCAGTTACAGAAATTACAGGATGCTTAACAGACATAAATACTCCCTATTCATTTTTACAAAAACTTTAATGTAATTTTTATTGTGCTGCATTATGCAGTCAAAGTGGTCTAAATATCAAGATAAACCTAAATACGCATCGGCATTAATACATGCTGAGAACGTTCATGTGTTTCTTCTAAAAGCAAAGCAGGAGACAAACTGTCTTTAAGTTTAATTCTCACTACAGGACTCTGAATTGCAGATAAAACATCACGCATATACTTAGCATTAAAACCTACTTCAATATCTAAACCTTGGTATGATATAGAAATATCTTCTTCAGCCTGCTCTTGCTCGGTATTATGCGCAGCAATGGATAGTTTATCATTCGTAAAGGTAAGTTTTACATCATGTGTAAAATCATTGGCTACCACAAGACTACGGCGCAGGGCTTGATCCAAACAATTTTTATCAACACTTGCTGTATATGGGTTATCTTTTGGGATAACATCTTCATACACTGGATACTTGGCATCAATCACCTTAGATGTAAACCGTTGCTGATTAACTTCAAGCCTAACCTGTTGTTTTCCAAGGTATAAATAGACATCATCTTCAGATTCTTCTGCAAGTCTTTTGATTTCCATCACTGCTTTTTTAGGAACAATACATTCTGTTTCTTCATGGTTAGAATCAAGTTTGAATTCACTTAATGCCATCCTGTGACCATCAGTGGTTACAATACGAATACCATGCTCCTTAGAAACCTCAAATAAACTACCCGTTAAATATTTACGTGTTTCATCGTTAGACATCGCAAAACTGGTTGATGAAATCATATTTGCTAATTCATGACCAGGTACCTGTATGGTTAAATCTGTTTCATCATCTGGTTCATTAGGAAACTCATCAGCTGGTTTGGTAGCAAGCTTAAACTTTACGCCACCACTGGTAATATCTAAAAAAGAACCATCTGTATTTAACTCCACGGGTGCTTCAGGGTTTAGTTCACGAACAATTTCAAAAATCTTTTTAGCTTCAACAGTAAAAGAGCCTGAGTGTAAAACTTCAGCACTTTGCAAACTGGTATAAGTTGCTTGTAAATCAGTGGCTGTGAGCTTTAATGTTTGGTCAACAGTTTCAAACAAGATGTTCGCTAATATTGGATTGGTATTTCTCTTTTCAACAATATTTTGACAGCGTTGAATTTGTTGAAAAAGTGATGTTCTGGAAATTTTAATATGCATACTGTTATATTCTCTCACTTATATTAAATTTAATTATCATCATCGTAGGCATTGTTTATAAGTAGGATAAGTATGCTAATCATAAACAAAACAAACACTTAAATAAAGTTTTTCAGTGTATATTTATTCTTACAACCTGTGGATAGATTGCGAATAATATGCTTTTTTAATTTTTTATCACAGATTATCTTTTCAATCACAACTTATCCACAGTGTAGCCGTAAGGTTGTACATGTGTTTATCCACAGCTCATATGGGTTTATCCTTGTTTGAGAAGTAGTATCAAACGGTTGATTTCATCGTCAAAATCTTGGTTTTGATTTCGTTCTTGTTGAATTTTTCGGTGTGCATATAAAATTGTTGTATGATCTTTTTTATCAAATTTATCAGCAATTTCAGGCATGGATAACTTGGTAAGCTCCTTACTAATGTACATGGCAATTTGCCTAGGGTAAGCGATATTACGTTTACGTATTTTAGACTTCATATCTTGGATACGAACATTGTAGTAGTTGGCAACTTGCTTTTGAATCTCTTCAACCGTAATGGTTTTGGATTGAAGGTTGAGTTGATCGCGTAGTTTGTCTTGGGCAAGTTCCATGGTTATAGGTTTACCTGATAGTTTAGCATAAGCCGTTAAGCGTGTAAGTGCGCCTTCTAACTCCCTAACATTACTCGATATTTTAGAAGCCAATAAGAAACAAATATCATCATCAAGTGTAATGCCTGCCAACTCCACTTTACTCTTTAAAATGGCCATACGTGTTTCAAAATTAGGTGGTTGAATATCAGCAACCAGCCCCCAATTAAACCGTGAACGTAGTCGTTCTGCCAAATGTTTAATGGCTGAAGGGTCGCGGTCTGAAGTAAGAATAATTTGTTTTTGTGCTTTGTGTAAGGCATCAAAAGTATGGAAAAATTCTTCTTGTGTACTTTGTTTACCTTCAATAAATTGAATATCATCAATAATCAACACATCAACTTTACGATATTTGTCACGAAAAGCAGATGTTTTTTGCCCACGGATAGCATCAATAAGTTCATTGGTGAAATGTTCACCTGTTCGGTATGCAATACGCACATCTTTATGGGCAACCAAATGGTTAGCAATGGCATTAATCAGGTGAGTTTTACCTAAACCAACCCCACCATGGATATATAAAGGGTTATATTGTGCGCCAGGTTGCTCAGCTACAGCTAAACTTGCAGCATGACAAAACTCATTACTCGGACCAACCACAAAATTTTCAAAAGTAAAACGTTCATCAATAAAACCATCAATATTTTGTTTGTGTGTAGGTGTTTTGGTTTGTTGAACTGGTGCAAGTTCAATGGATGCATCAATCAAGTATTCTATGTTAATATGATGTAAATTTAATGTTTGCAGTGCTTCTAAAATATATTGTTCACAATCACTTTTAAGACCATCAATAAAAAACTGATTGGGCACTTTTAGGGTTAATGTATTGTCATCTAACCGGGTTGAAACAGGCTCAATCCATGCCCCCATTTTTGCAGGCGATAATTGTGGTGATAAACGTAGCTTAATAGTTTCCCATAATTCTTGATGATTCATGGCGTAAGCATAACCAAAAAAGTGGATAATTCACATGTGATTATTATACACTGAAGGATTTCGTGGACGAATCTGTGTTTACTATTCAGTATTCACTCCTCATGAAGAATCAACGAAACACAATTTTTGAAGAATACGCAGAAATCTTAGCAAATGTATCCCATGAAGGGGATCAGTATATGATGCGCCTTAAAGCACCAAAAACAGCGCGTAAGGCTAAACCAGGGCAGTTTGTGCATATTCGGGTTTCAGATGCGTTGCCGCTGCGCCGCCCGATTTCGATTATGTTAACCAACCCTGAAGCAGGAACCATTGATTTGTTGTATAAAAAAATTGGCGAAGGCACAGCGCAACTTGGACAACGTAAAAAGGGTGAAGTTGTACCTATGTTAGGACCGATTGGTGTGCCTTTTGACTTATCTGATACAAGTAAGCGTTATGTTTTGATTGGTGGTGGTGTGGGTGTTCCACCTATGGTGTTCGTGGCTGATGTATTGGCACAAAAAGCAGATTTAGTTTTATTTGCAGGCTCGGAAGTTCCCTTTCCTTTTTCTTTAAAACCTTCCACTTTTATGCTGCCTGGCATTGCAGGAAACACGACTTTAACCATATCTTCACTTGAAGAGCGTGGTATTGCTTGCAGATTGGCATCCAATGCAGGTTTGTATGGTTATTATGAAGGGTATGTACCTGATTTGGCTAAGGATTATTTATTAGCCTTAAGTAATGAAGAGCGCAGTCGATGTGTATTGTTATCATGTGGACCCCACCCCATGCTGCATGCTGTGGCTAAATTGGGGCGTGAATTTGGGATACCAACGCAGCTAAGCTTAGAAGAATATATGGCGTGTGGTATTGGTGGTTGTGCAGGTTGTGTAGTAAAAACGGTTGAAGATGGACAAGAAAAATATAAGCGTGTGTGTGTAGATGGTCCTGTGTTTGATGCAGAGCAGTTACCAGAATTTGCTTAAACGTAAGAAATTAGAATAGGAAAAACAGGAAGAACCGATGAGTAGAAATTTTGTGTTTACATCAGAGTCTGTGGGTGAAGGTCACCCTGATAAGGTTGCAGACCAAATATCAGATAGCGTATTGGATGCCATTTTAAAGCAAGACCCAACAGCACGTGTAGCGTGTGAAACTATGGTGAATACGGGTATGGTGATTTTATCCGGTGAAATTACCACATCTGCCATTATTGATTACCAAGAAATTGCGCGAAATACCATCAAAGAAATTGGCTATAACTCTTCAGATATGGGTTTTGATTATGCTTCTTGTGCTGTTTTGGTGACCATGGATAAACAATCTGTGGATATTGCGGCAGGTGTGAATGAAGGCGAAGGTATTGATTTGGATCAAGGTGCTGGAGACCAAGGTTTGATGTTTGGTTATGCCACCAATGAAACGGATGTATTGATGCCTATGCCTGTATATTTATCACATCAGTTGATGGAAAAACAAGCAGAAGTTCGTAAATCAGGTGTATTAAAATACTTGCGTCCTGATGCAAAGTCACAAGTGACTGTACGTTATGAAAACTCAAAACCTGTAGCCATTGATGCTGTGGTTGTTTCTACACAACACACGGCTGATGTAAGCCATGAAGATTTGGTTGAAGGTGTAATGCAAGAAATTGTACACCCTGTATTGGATAAAACAGGCTTGTTGCACGACAAAACAGAATATCACATTAATCCGACAGGGCGTTTTGTGATTGGTGGTCCTGTGGGTGATTGTGGTGTGACTGGTCGTAAAATCATTGTGGACACCTATGGTGGTTTTGGTCATCACGGTGGTGGCGCATTTTCGGGTAAAGATCCCACAAAAGTGGATAGGTCGGCATGTTATATGATGCGTTATGTAGCAAAAAATATTGTGGCAGCAGAGCTTGCAGATCGCTGTGAAGTACAAGTGGCTTATGCTATTGGTGTAGCCCGACCTCTATCTGTAATGGTAAACACCTTTGGTACAGGCAAAGTGGATGAAGCTAAGCTAGCCGAAGCAGTGCGTGAAGTGTTTGATTTGCGCCCTAAAGGCATTGTGCAAGAGCTTGATTTATTGCGGCCTATTTATGCCAAAACAGCAGCTTATGGACACTTTGGTCGTGAACTACCTGAATTTACTTGGGAAAAAACCGATAAAGTAGATGCTTTAAAGGCAGCCCTTAACACGTAAAAATTTTTAGACTGAGGAGCACTGCGCCGATGTTGTTTTATGATAAACATAACATCGTTAGGCTCAGTCGTTTGAATAAAAACAACGGTGCTCATATTTTTATATCACGAAAGTGATGTTTTTATAGGAGTATGAGAATGTCTGAATTTACAGATTATAAAGTTGCCGATATGTCATTGGCAGCATGGGGTCGCAAAGAAGTAAAAATTGCGGAAACGGAAATGCCTGGTTTGATGGCATTGCGCGAAGAATATGCAGGGCAGAAGCCTTTGGCAGGTGCACGTATTGTGGGTTGTTTGCATATGACCATTCAAACAGCGGTATTGATGGAAACATTGGTTGAGTTGGGTGCTGAAATTCGTTGGTCTTCTTGCAATATCTTTTCTACACAAGATCAAGCAGCAGCAGCGATGGCTGATGCAGGTATTCCTGTGTTTGCCTGGAAAGGTGAAACCGAAGAAGAATTTTGGTGGTGTATTGAGCAAACCGTACATGGTCCTGATGGCTGGGTTCCCAACCTGATTCTTGATGATGGTGGCGATGTAACCCAACTGATTCATGATAAATATCCAGAGCTTTTGGATGGCATCAAAGGTCTATCTGAAGAAACCACAACAGGCGTTCATCGCCTTTATGAAATGGCGCGTGATGGTAAGTTAAAAGTACCAGCCATTAATGTGAATGATTCGGTAACAAAGTCCAAGTTTGATAATCTTTATGGTTGTCGCGAATCATTGTTAGATGGTATTAAGCGTGCAACAGATGTCATGATTGCAGGTAAAATTGCTGTTGTTTTAGGTTATGGTGATGTAGGTAAAGGTTGTGCGCAAGCATTTAGAGGCATGGGTGCAACAGTTTGGGTGACTGAAATTGACCCAATTTGTGCGCTTCAAGCAGCCATGGAAGGTTATCGTGTGGTTGAAATGGATGATGCTTGTCAATTGGGCGATATTTTTGTGACGACCACAGGCAACTACCATGTGATTCAACATGACCACATGGTCAATATGAAAGACCAGTCTATTGTTTGTAATATTGGGCATTTCGATAATGAAATTGATGTAGCTTCATTGAAACAGTACGAGTGGGAAAATGTAAAACCACAAGTGGATCAAATTATCTTCCCCGATGGTAAACGTATTACTTTGCTTGCAGAAGGTCGTTTGGTGAATTTGGGTTGTGCGACAGGGCACCCAAGTTTTGTGATGTCTGCATCATTTACCAACCAAGTCATGGCACAAATTGAGCTTTGGGAAAACCATGCCAACTATGGTAATGAAGTATATGTATTACCTAAACGCTTGGATGAAAAAGTGGCTCGTTTGCACTTGAAGAAAATTGGGGTGAATTTAACCACATTAACCCAAGAGCAAGCCGATTACATCAGTGTGCCTGTTGAAGGTCCATATAAAGTGGATCATTACCGTTACTAGGTAGACACTTTCATGAATAAAATGTTTGTTTTGGGAGTGGTAGTGTGTTTAACACTGCCACTTTTGGGTTGTGCAGCCAAAACAAAAGTAGTGCAAAGTAACCCATCGCCAATAACCATAAAGTTTGATAAAAATGGTGATGGTATTATTGATAGAATCGATTGGCGACGCATGAAAGATACAGAAAAAAGCACCTATGCCCGTATGTCACTTGAAGAAATCGGTGAAAACCCTGATGCGATTGTGAAAGGTAAACAAACGCGGGAGCTACTATTATTAGAAGGTTTAAATGCTGTTTATGGTAAATGATTCTTTGTTTTTAAGGGCGTGAAAGCTTTTGTTGAAGAGTTCGTAGTGCGCGACCACGATGGGAAACAGACGCTTTTTCTTTTGCTGAAGCTTGGGCAAAGGTTTTGCCAAGTTCTGGGCAGAAGAATAAGGGGTCATAACCAAAGCCAGTATCTCCTGTTTCCTCTGTGATGATATGCCCTTCTACCTTACCCTCAGCGGTTATATGCTTGTTGTTGGGTGTAGATAGGTGTAAAGCACATATAAAATAGGCTGAGCGGTCTTTAAACCCCTCCAAATCGTGCAATAGTTTTATATTGTTATCCGCATCTGTGGCATGTTCACCTGCAAAGCGAGCTGAATATACACCCGGCGCACCAT
>JALSZC010000231.1 GCA_027059605.1 Ghiorsea sp.
ATTAGTGTTAACAGGCTCTAGTGAGGGTCGTGGTTAAATATCAATACTTCGCCACTGGCAGGTGAATCGTAATAAAGCTTGATGGCTTTACCATGTAAAGCATGGGCAATTTTAAGATAAAGCCATACAGGGGCAGCACCCGTTAGTTTCACCACTTTGCCTTCGCCAGCCAAAGCCTTGGCTTGCAAGACATACTCATCAAGCTGTGCCAGCTTGGCTGTTTCATCATAAAGGGTTGAAATATCAATGGTAATCATCGGTGTAATGCCCCCCAGTTTTGATAGCCTTTATTCGGCTGTTTATGATAAATAATGGTTGGAATACCATTGGCTAATACTTCGCCTAACATAGTCGCAACTGGCACAGGAGCTTTGACAAACAAATGAATTTTATCAGGGGCTTTGGCACGAATATTATTTTGAGCATCATGAATTTTTTCTAATAAACCATCAATATCACTTTCTTGAATTTCTTTTCTACCATCCTCAACCTTGATGACACGTTGTTCAAAATTAAAGTCTTCGAACCCATCAGTTTGACGTAAAAATGCCTCAACCTCATTGATAATACTCATGCCACCAATACTTACCACAAACACAACGGGTGAAGTGCCGGGTAATGTTCTAATTTTTTGTAGCTCTCTTTTTTGTAAACCTATATATTGAATATAATTGGTTACAGCAAACAATACTGGCACAAAAGCGATTAGCCCCAAAATTAATCCGAAACGATCAAGATAAATCCATGCTAAGTGTTCTGAGCTTTGATGACCCCAGATAAAAACCCCCGCAGACACAAGAGCAACAACAAGCACAAGAAATATACCCAAGAATAAATTGTTTTTCATGATTATTTCCTATTAAATTTTTCTTGCAAAGCTTTAAGAGCATCCATGCTCGCCTGTCCTGCTTGTGTTTGATTCGTATTTGCTGCTTGTTGCTTTTTCTTGCCTTGATCTTTGCTTCCCTGTTTCACTCCAGTCTGATGGCTCGATTGATTTGTGGGCTTATTCGCTCTCTGTTGCATTTTTTGCTTAGCAATTTCTACAGGAGTTAGCGCCTTGCGATGATTCCCGCCTTTTGTTTGTTGTCTCACATTCTTTTTTTGCCGTCGTGCTTCTTGTGCTTGCTTTTGCTCAGCCTCCTGCTTCTTCTGATACTCATCTTCGGTAATCATCCGACCGTAGCCAGCAGCGGTTTTCGCGCCTGCGCCAAGCCATTGCAAGGCAGCGCTTAACGCTTCTACGACCTCGCTTAGGTCAATATCACTACCCACACGCTTAGCGACACCAAATTGAAACGCCGCGCCCTTATCCACCACCAAAAAAGGCACTGGCACAGGATCATGCCAATCGGCAGGCACATTGCTGCCACCGCGCATTGGCGGCTCATCACCTTTGGCATACCAATCACCATAATGCGGGGTCATAATATCAGCCTTGAGTTTGACAGGCGCAGTTGGCACGGCATCAAAAAAAATCAATTCGCCACTTTGCTCGGTATCGCCAAACCATTGCTTCATTCTTTCTTCATCAAACCCTTTTACCCACACTTCACACCATGCCCGCACCATGCCTTTGACCGCTGCACCCGTTAAATAAGGCACGCCTAAGGTATGATGCCAGGCAAAGCCATTTTCCACAGGATGGTTATTGCCCATGCCTGTAACAAAATGCCAGTCTGTGGACATCACCAGTGATTGACCGCCACAAGCTTCAAGCAATGCCTGCAGACGCTCGGCAAAAGCTTGTAGCTTCTCTGTATCCCCAGTTTCACCTGTAACGGTTTTAATCCAGTTGATTTTGCCATCATCGCTAACCTTGCAGTCATGATCATACTGATTAAAGAATCTGTCGTACCAAAGCCCAGCATGGAAACCCTTACCTTTTTGCGCGTCTTTTGCTTCACAATGTAACGGTAACATTACTCATCTCCTTTCAAATATGCCTTGGCAAATTTCTTCAGCCAATTCAGATATTCTAAAGACTCTGCTTCAGCAAGCTGGTATTCCTGCGCTGAAGCTTTCGTGATAAAGCTGATAATATCGTCTTTGTTTAACCAAGCTTGTAAGGCTTGCAGTACGACTTCGTGATTCCTTTTGTTATTACCCTTATAAAATGCACAGGTTTGCCCAAAGCCGCTCATTAAAATCATGGCTGGCATGCTTACAACATAGGATTTTAATTCTTTTTGATCGCTAGGGCTCTTATCTTCCCAGTCTTTAACTGCCGCTAATGCGTGCTTGGCTC
>JALSZC010000232.1 GCA_027059605.1 Ghiorsea sp.
ACATCACGCAGCATTTTGGGTGCTTTGCCCAACAATACATCCAAAGGTAAATCAACAGGTGCATCGCCCAATAGCGAATCATCAACATGCAAGTGTCCATCATCAGTCGCTTCGCCAAGCACTGCAAACAAACAACGTTCGCGTTCACACATCGCCTCAAATTCAGGCAATGATTCAGGAGCAATGGCAAGCACATAGCGTTCTTGCGCTTCATTACACCATACTTGCATAGGGCTCATGCTGGTTTCCATATTATGCACTTTGCGCAAATCAAGCTTGCCACCGCGCCCTGCATCATGAATGAGCTCTGGCACAGCATTGGATAATCCGCCAGCACCAATATCATGAATAAATAAAATAGGGTTGTTATCACCCAACTGCCAACAACGGTCGAGCACTTCTTGGCAACGGCGTTCCATTTCAGGGTTGCCTCGTTGTACTGAATCAAAATCAAGATTTTCAGCATTGGCTCCAGTGTCCATGCTGGACGCTGCACCACCACCCAAACCAATCAACATGGCAGGGCCACCTAGTTGGATGATTAAAGAGCCAGCAGGCACATCATTTTTAAACACATGTCTTGCATCAATATTACCAACGCCACCAGCTAGCATGATGGGTTTATGGTAACCTTTAAGTTCGCCTGCAACGTCTTGCTCATAGGTTCTAAAATAACCATTGATATTGGGGCGACCAAATTCGTTATTAAATGCTGCCGCACCAATGGGCCCATCCAGCATAATGTCCAAAGCTGAGGATACGCGTTCGGGTTTGCCATGATGGGTTTCCCAAGGCTGTTCAAATCCTGGGATTTGTAGGTTGGATACGGTAAAACCACATAAACCTGCTTTGGGTTTAGAGCCAATACCTGTTGCGCCCTCATCACGGATTTCACCACCAGAGCCAGTGGCAGCACCAGCAAAAGGAGAGATGGCGGTTGGGTGGTTGTGGGTTTCCACTTTCATGAGAATATGTACATCATCATCATGCGCTTGGTAAACTTTATCGCTATCAGGGTAGAAACGTTTGGACTTGCCACCTTCAATCACCGATGAATTGTCTGCATAGGCAACAATGGTGCCTTGTGGTGAAGTGTTGTGGGTATGACGAATCATGCTAAACAGGGAAATATCTTTATCTTCGCCATCAATTTTCCAATCAGCATTAAAAATCTTATGGCGGCAGTGTTCAGAGTTGGCTTGGGCAAACATCATCAATTCGGCATCGGTAGGGTTGCGTTTGAGGGCTAAAAAGTTTTCAAGCAAATAATCAATTTCATCTTCTGCCAATGCTAAACCTAGTGTCGTATTGGCATCTTCTAGTGCGCTGCGATCATGATTTAATATATCAATACGGGTTAATGGTTGGGGTGCTTGATGTTGAAACAATAGGTGTAAGTCGTTGGTGGTACGCAACACCGACTCAGTCATACGGTCATGAATCAAGGGTATAATTGTTTCTGCTTCACCATCAACATCATAAGCAATGCCACGTTCAATACGAATTAAAGCATCCAAACCACAAATGTTTGCAATATCTGTTGCCTTGCTAGACCAAGGTGAAATCGTACCAATGCGAGGTGTAACGAGATACACATCATGACTGCTAAAACTTTGCGTTTGGCAGCCGAGTAACTTGTTTAGCGTATCTGTATGTTGCTCTGACCACTGTGCAGTGACCTCTACCATATATATATAGCGGGCAGATAATTGTGTTACGCCAAGAGATGTGCAGAGTTTATTAGCGCGAAATGCAGATAGTGCATTTTGACCTTTGAAGATGATAAGTGAGTTAGATTTGGATTCAGACATGGCGACAGTCTAATCGCTAAACCATAAATTTCGACACTCATGTTTTGTTGTACTGTTTTGAAATCAATATGTGTCAAAAATACACACGGTTTGAAGTGTTGGATTGACGCATAAAAGGTTTAAGGTGATGTTTCGCATCGTTGCAATGGGAGAGCCAATCAACCCTTTGGCTTTTGCTAAAGGTCTTATTGGAAGGAAATTGCAAACAAAAAACACTGATTCACTTTCGGGTGAGTCAAATAAAAAAACAATAGGATGTTAAAACATGAAGAAAATTATTCTTTCTGCTGCTTCTCTAGCTGTTGCTGCTGTTGCTTCTGTATCAGTTGCTCCAACAACTTCTGAAGCAATTCCGGCGTTCGCACGTCAAACTGGTTCTGCTTGCCTAGCATGTCATTTCCAATCATTCCCAACTTTGAACGCATATGGTCGT
>JALSZC010000233.1 GCA_027059605.1 Ghiorsea sp.
CCAAGTGTATCCCGCATCGCCAGAGCCTCAGCTTTCGTGTTTACATCCAATGCCACCATAATTTTATTGTGCATGCTGTTCTTCTCCAAAAGCGTAAGCACCCTGCAGTGGCTCCATGGTGCCCCAGTGATGACATTTCGGGCAATGCCAACGCATATCGTGCACCTGCACACCACATTGCTTACAAGCAAACATTTTACTTAATAAACGCCACTCTCTTGCTTGTTTATGCAAGTTATCTGAACCTTCTTGCAATGCCATCAAACGCAATTCATGACGCAGGCTTAAATCAGAAAGATTTAATTCTTTTTGTAATACTATAGCTGTTGGTAAATCAATAACCTTGGCTACTTGCTCAACCCAAGCTACACCCAGTTCAATATCCTTATGCGTTTGCCAATAGTGTAATAAAAATGGTTTGGCATGCTCATTATAAAACGTTAAGTTTTGCAACAATACTTTAGGTAATAATACATGATGTTCTTTTTTTGCATCAGATAAAAAAGACTCTACTTGTTTTACAGCTTGCGCAAAATCATTTTCTTTTTGTAATAATTCAATGCGTAATAAATGCGCATGCGAACAGCCTATTGAAAGTTTAAGTGCTTCATCCAATAGTGCTTCAGCCAAAGCCATATCATGTTTAGCCAGTGCCTCTTCTGCCATTTCAACTTTGAGATAAGCCCTGTGTTCATGGTATGATTGATTTTCCACTTGCTCCAAACGGCTCACTAGCCATTCAGCCTCATCCCATTCATTGCTTTGCTCTCGAATACGCAAACAAGCATGTAATGACTCAAGGTGATCGGGTTGTATAGCCAAGGCTTTGGCATAATGCGTAAGTGCTCTGTCCAACAAGCCACCAGCTTGAAAGTCTCGCCCAAGTGATACATAAGCTTGAAACTGAAACTCTAAAGAAACTTCGGGTCTCGCCAATAAGTTTTGATGAATACGCACTGCCCGCCCATATTCACCTTGAGTGCGAAACATTTCGCCCAATGCCATATACACTTCGGCAGATTCAGAGCGGATTTTGGCAACTTGTACCATTTCTTGTAGAGCTTGATCAGGTTTATCGGAAAGTAAATAATTGATACCACGAAGCAGAGGCGTAACTCGCGTATCTTCAAGCTCATGCTCTAATGTTGGATCAGTAAAATCCAAGTCATCTTTTTTCTTCCACAATAAGGCTGCAATCACCAAAGCTGCAACAGCAACAATAATCAGTAAAAAACTGCTCATAAGTCATCTTGCAAAGGGATATTGCGTAAATTCTCAACTTCTTGATTCAGCAAAGCATTTTCTTTGCGAAGGTATTTGATTTCTTTTTTATGTTTACGACGTGAGAAACTAAGTGCTAATAAACCACCAGCAAAGCCCAATAAAAAAGACATCACTACGGGCAAAAATAAGGGCATATCATCTGATTGAAAATTCAAAAATGATAAATGCACAGGCATCATATTTTCAAAGGCAAATGTCACTGTAAAAAGTGCCAGTGCTATACCGACACTAATATTAATCCAATTCATCTTAACTTTCCCCTTGAAAAGTCAAACTACTTATGGTCAACACGTTCCCTTAATTCTTTACCCGGTTTAAAATGTGGTACTGCTTTGGCAGGTACAAATACGGACTCCCCAGTTTTAGGATTACGACCAGTACGAGAATCACGATTCTTGATGCTAAAGCTACCAAAACCACGCAATTCAACGCGGCCGCCTCGTGATAATTCCTCAGAAATCGCAGAAAAAACAGTACTCACCACAACTTCAGCTTCTTTCCGAGTAATATCTTGATTGGCAGCTGATACCGCATCAATAAGTTCAGATTTTGTCATACTCTACTCCCTCTTTAAACCCATACACTTGGAATAACATAGGGTCAAAGTAAACGACCCTATCAAAAAACGCAAGTAAACTAGGCTTATTGTTTATCCAAAAGCTTACGCTGAAGTTCAAGTGCCAACGCCGATGGCGCACTTTCTTGCTGAACTTGTTTAGCATAATGTTTAATTGAATCTCTCTCTTCATCACGCAACAATTGACGGACAGAAAGCTCAACACGTTGACGACGACGATCCACATCAATAATTTTCGCTTCTACTTCATCACCAACGGATAATGATCCTTGTTCACGTGGCATTTCACGCTGCGCTAAACGTGCCACGATACCATCAGCAACTTCTACCAAATAAGCATTGGGCAAAACTTCAACAACTTTACCATTGACTGCTGTACCACGTTTTGAACCATTAATAAATGTATCAAAAGGGTTTTCAGTTAATTGCTTAATGCCCAAGGCAATGCGACCACGTTCAACATCGACACCAATCACAGCACACTCAACTTCTTGCCCTTTTTGATAATCTTGAATCGCCTCATCACCAGGTTTGTCCCAAGAAATATTACCAATATGTACCAAACCATCCAATTCGTCAGTAAGACCAACAAAGAAGCCAAAATCTGAAATGTTTTTGATTTTACCCGTGATCTTTGAGCCTGCAGGGTGCTCTGCCATCCACACTTGCCAAGGGTTGTCACTGACTGCTTTTAAGCTCAAACGCAAACGTCTTTCTTCAGCGTCAAAGTCAATCACAGCAACATCAACCACATCACCTTCAGATAATACTTTCGCAGGCTCAACATCTTTGCGTGTCCAACTCATTTCTGAACGATGAATCAAACCATCTACACCTGGCTCTAACTCAACAATAGCACCTGCTTTGATAAGTTTACGCACAGTGCCTGTCACCTGCATGCCACTTTCGTAAGTTTCAGATACTTTTTTCCATGGGTCTTCAATCAAGTTTTTTGTTGAAATGGATACTTTAGCCGTATCCGCATCCAACTTAATAATTTCTGCAGTCACACTCTGACCTACGCTTAACATTTCAGCAGGGTTATTGATATGTTTCCATGCAATATCTGACACATGTAAAAGGGCATCCAGACCACCAAGGTCAACAAAAGCACCAAAGTTTGTTAAACGTTTAACTGTACCTGTAACTTTACTACCCAACTCATGGCTAGCAAAAAATGCTTCACGAAGTGCGGCTTCTTGTTCTGCCAAAGGCTGTTTGCGTGAAACTACTACATTTTCAGGGCGGTGTTGCACTTCAATAATCGCAAAATCAAATGTTTCATTTAACAGGTCACCTGCATTCACAAAACCTGTATCTGCCTCTGAACGTGGTAAAAATGCTTCTAAACCACCCAAATCAATGCGGAAACCACCTTTGACTTCCTTCACAACTTTACCCGAAATCGTTTCACCAGCTTCTTTAGCTGCAACAACAGCATCCATCAATTTACGACGTTTAGCTTGTAAAACAGACAGTTCAACACCCAAACGACCTTTACCAACCATCAGTGCTGATATTTCGTCACCAATACTTGGTACTTCTTCACCAATCGCTGCAAACTCAGAGACTTTGATGACACCCTCACTGGTGCCTTTAAGGTCAACAGTAACCACGTCTGAATCTATAGCTACAACAATACCTGTCACATATTCACCACGTGCAAGCTTGGGCTGCTCTTCTAGCGAAGCTTCAAAAAGAGCTGCAAACGATTCTTCTTCGTTCGCAACAGCCTCATCTGGCGCAATGGGCTCAGTGGGCTCGGTTGGTTGAACTTTTTGTTCAATAGTGTCATCAGGTTTGGTTTCAGTGTTCATCTTTAACTCACTCATTTTTCGTTATCAATTTTCTTCGTTCTAAAACATTTAAGATTCTATCTACCACATCATCCATAGACATGGTGGTTGAATCAATTTGAATGGCATCCATGGCTTTTTCCAAGGGTGCACAATCTCTATCTATATCCCTTGCATCACGCGCTTTCAAATCTGCCGCAATACTATCCAAATCAACCTCTTCACCTTTGGCTTTAAGTTGGCTCCAACGCCTTCTTGCCCGCTCACGTTGGGATGCAGTCAAATAAAACTTGGCTTGTGCATCAGGCAAAACAACCGTACCAATATCACGCCCGTCCATCACACAACCAAGCTTGGCAATATCTCGCTGCACACCCAACAAAGCCACTCGAACTTGCGGCATCACAGCCACCTTGGATGCAGAAGAGCCAGCACTCTCACTACGCAACAGCGAAGTGCAATCCTTTTTCTCATTACCCTGCGCTACAAATATACCATCAGCACGCCAATCCATCACTGCCACAGCATCACCAAGCATGGACAACACTGCATTTTCATCATCCAAGGATGCACCATGCTCTTCTACATACCAGCCCATGTATCGATACAACAGTCCTGTATCCAAGACAGGAAGCCCTAGCTCATCGCCAAGCATAGCCGCAATTGTGCCTTTGCCTGAGCCTGATGGACCATCAATGGCAACTTGCAAACCTTGTATGCACTGCCAGTGGCTCATGATTCTTCCCAGCGCACATTCATACCAATGCTTTGCGCCAAATCGACAAAACTTGGAAATGATGTGGCAATCGCGGCTGCATTTTCAATGCGGATCTCTT
The DNA here is from genome assembly GCA_027059605.1 of Ghiorsea sp. GTDB lineage: Bacteria > Pseudomonadota > Zetaproteobacteria > Mariprofundales > Mariprofundaceae > Ghiorsea. The sequence continues at coordinate 4,494 of JALSZC010000233.1, forward strand.
CATCCATTTTTTGTGCAGCAACAGCCATCGCCATGGCAATCCTATGATCACCATGAGCATCCACAGTTACCCCACCCTTGAGGTTTGTTTTACCATGAATGATTACGCCATCTTCTTTTTCTTCAATATCTGCACCACAAGCTTGAAGGGCAGCCACCATGGTTGCAATACGGTCAGACTCTTTAACCCGCAATTCTTCAGCTTCATCCAAGATAAAGGTACCATCGGACAATGCTGCTGCCACAAACAACACTGGAAATTCATCAATCGCATCAGGAATATCTTGCGGGTTCACCTTCATGCCCTGCAAACGAGTAGCTTTAACACGAATATCTGCCACAGGCTCTGCACCCACAGTATTTTCAGCTTCCAATGTTAAGTCTGCCTGCATATCCGCCATCACCCTGCGCCAGCCATCACGCCTTGGGTTAATACCAATACTGTTCAATAATACATCAGAGCCATCAATAATGGATGCAGCCACAGCAAAAAATGTTGCCGAGGATGGGTCTGCTGGAATTTGCACCACTTCTTTGGGTGCTGTAAGTTTACCACAAGGTTTTAAACGCGAAGTCAAAGCATCGACTCGCTCCACATCTTGCCCAAACAAAGGAAGCATACGTTCAGTGTGGTCTCGCGTGGCCTTAGGTTCAGTTACAGATGTTTCACCATCAGCAAACAATCCTGCCAATAATACACATGATTTCACTTGTGCTGATGCCACGGGTGACTGGAAGTCCATACCTTTTAATTTACCGCCACGAATAGATAAAGGCATTTTATTACCACCTTCACGACCATCGACTTTAGCACCCATCATTCTCACTGGGTCTGCCACCCTTGCCATAGGACGCGAGTGCAATGAAGCATCACCCACTATCACGCTATGAAAATCCTGACCCGCCAAAATTCCAGTAATTAAACGTGCCGCAGTACCTGAATTGCCTGCATCCAATACATTTTCAGGTTCTTTCAAACCATATAAACCAACACCTTGCACTTCCAAGGCTGTTTTTTCTTCATTCAACCATGTGACTTTGGCACCCATAGCTTCAAACATGGCTGCCGTGGCAAAGTTATCATCGCCAGGTAAAAATCCTTCAATGCGAGTCACACCATCTGCCAATGCACCCAACATAATGGAACGATGTGACATGGATTTATCACCAGGAACCGTAATCTTCCCTTGAAGTGCGCCTTTTGCAGGCCCTGCGATTAATGTGCCACCGATATTCATCTGTTTTCCTTTTCTCGTTTTGCCAGCCAGTCATCTCTTGCATCTTTTGCCGATAAAAACAGTGCTGTTAAACTTTCTGTGTCGCCTGCTTGAAGTGCCAACTTAATATTTTGCAATTCATCCATCAAAATATCAATTTGTTGCTCCAAGGTATCTCGGTTTGCCAAAGCAATATCTCGCCACATTTCAGGTGATGAAGATGCAATGCGTGTAAAATCTTTAAAGCCACCTGCGGCATAAGCCATAGGGTCAAAATCATCTGTTTTTTGCTTGTTGACGGCATTGACCAAAGCAAACGCTGCTAAATGTGGCAAATGACTGACTGCGCCTAGCAATTTATCATGCTCAGCCGCAGGCATGGTTGATATATTTGCTCCTGCATCTTGCCACATCTGTTGTACTACATCTAAAGCTTGGGTTTGCGTTGTTTCATTCGGTGTAATAATACATAAGTGTTCTTGGTATAGTGTTGAAAAAGCAGCATCTGCACCTGATTTTTCAGTGCCTGCTAGAGGGTGTGCTGCTACAAAGTGTGCATGAGTGGGTAAATATTGAGCTGCAACTGTAAGTGCATGTTGTTTGGTGCTGCCTGCATCAGTCACAATCGCCCCTTGCTTCAATGCTGGTGCAATGGTTTGCATGACATGGGCATAAGCACCCATAGGCACAGCCAAAACAACCACATCTGCATCTTTGACTGCATCGATTAAAGAAGTTGTCCAGCTATCCACAATACCTAAGGATTGCGCGAGTTTAAGGTTAGCTTCGCTGCGCCCTGCACCAATCACTTTGCCTACAGCACCTTTTTCTTTGAGTGCCAAAGCCAATGAGCCACCAATTAAACCAACGCCAATGATTGCAAGTGTTTGAATCATGGCAACACCTTACTTAAAGCCATTAAAAAAGCATCATTTTCTGCAACTGTACCCACTGAAACCCTTAATATATCAGGCATACCATAGGGTGCTAGAGGACGAACAATCACACCTTCTTGCTCAAGCTTCTTCACCAAACTCAAACTATCTTGGTGTTGCAACAAGACAAAATTAGCAAAACTTGGCGCAGCCAAACAATCTAAATCAGACAAAGCTCGCTCAAGCCTAACTCGCTCTGCTTTACATTGCGCAACTTTATCCATCACCCAATCATGCTCATCCAAAGCTGCCAATGCCGCAGCTTGCGCCATACTATTCACATTAAACGGCTCTCTAAATCGATTTACCACTGCCAACAAATCCTTATCTGCCACAGCATAACCCACTCTTAAACCAGCTAGACCATAAGCTTTGGAAAAAGTGCGGCTGATGATTAAACCATCATGTTTGAGGGCATGAATACTATCTTCAAGCATATCCTCTACATATTCGACATACGCCTCATCGAGTATTACTACAATATGTGGCGGCAACTTATCCAAAAAAGACTGCAAAGCTTGTGTTGATAACAATGCACCTGTGGGATTGTTTGGATTGGCAATACATACAACCTTGGTATGTTCATTCACAGCAGCAAGCATAGCATCCAAATCATGTGTAAACCCGTCATGCTCAGGTACAGCAACACCTTTTGCTCCTGCAGCCGTTGTCGCCAAGGCATAAACAATAAAACCACGTTGACTATAAATAACTTCATCACCAACACCTGCAAAGGTGCGAATGATAAGCTCTAATACCTCATTGCTACCATTGCCAAGCAGCAGTTGTTCTTGGCTAATATCATGTTTTTCCGCTAAAGCTTGTTTAAGCTCGAAACAATCACCATCAGGATACCTATGCACTTCACATGCTGCTTGCTTGATGGCTTCTAAAGCTTGGGGTGGCGCACCATAAGGGTTTTCATTGGATGCAAGTTTCACTGTAGATGCCACTTGATTTATCACTTCTTGCTCACTTAAACCAAGCTCTCGCAACATCTGAGCAATGGGTTTACCAGGTATATAAGGGTGCAGTTTTTCAGACTGTGCAACAGCCTGCTTCAACCAATCCATGCTCATTTAAAGCTTCCGAGAAACAGGGCAAGAGCCCAAGACTTTCAACATCACACCGTCTTGTGCTTGAATTTCCTCTAATGCCGCTTTGACATTTGCATCATCCCTATGCCCCAATACATCAATAAAAAAGACATATTCCCAAGCTTTTTTACGTGACGGGCGAGATTCAATGCGGGTTAAACCAATATTTCGGCTAGCAAAAGACTGAATCAGCTTGTGCAATGCACCAGGTTCATCTTTGGTCGAAATCACCAAGGCTGTTTTATCTTCTCCTGAAGGTGGAGAATCATGTTGACCAATGACATAAAAGCGGGTCACATTATCATGGTGGTCTTCAATATTTTTTTGTAACAATGGAAGTTCTGTATAATCGACAATCGAATATGGACCAATGGCAGCGGTATGTTTCCAATCTAAACCTGCATCACTACCTTGGCGAGCATCTTCAATCATTTTCGCTGCATGTACTGTGGATGATGATTCCATCAAGGTTGCCTGAGGCAAATGCTCTTGTAACCAATCATGGCATTGTGCCAAAGGTTGCGGGTGTGAAATCACCAGCTTAATATCTTCGAGTTTTTCAGCATGACTGAATAAATGATGATGAATAGACAACTGTACTTCCGCACAGATATAAGTCTCCCTGTCAAAATCAGCAAATAAATCAAGCGTATGCGTTACAGCACCTGCAAAAGCATTCTCTACAGGTACAAGCCCATAAGTCGCCCTACCCGACTCTACAGCATCAAACACAAGCTCGAGGTTGGCACAAGGCATATAATTCACCGATGAACCAAATTGACGAGTTGCCGCAGTATGCGTAAATGTGCCTTCAGGCCCTAAATAAGCGATGGTCATAGGGTGTTCTAAAGCAAGGCAAGCACCAATAATTTCACGGAAAATACCGTGTATCGCTTCATCAGGAATACGGGTGCTATGCTTGCTCTCTGCATCAACAGCATTTTTATCCAAAAGACGGCGGATGATAGACGCTTCCCGACTTGGTACATAAAAGGGTGTGTTGGCAGGTTGATTCTTCTTATGTTCACCAACTTC
>JALSZC010000234.1 GCA_027059605.1 Ghiorsea sp.
GGGGCAACACTTAACACAAGATGCTACTAATACCCAAGTGTTACAGCAGTTCTGGTTGCAATACCAACAAAGAAAAGAACAATGTGAAAAACATCATGAAGACACCACGCAACTCATAGAATTTCGCTGGTTATTAGAAGAGCTGCGTGTTGCATTGTTTGCCCAAAGCCTGAAAACATCTATACCCATATCCATCAAACGCATAGAAAAGCATTGGTCATCCATTCTATCACAATAAATGGTGCTATATATCACTAGACGTTTCTTGCTGCTATAGTATGTTTGCTCGCCCCCCCATTGTGCAGGTTTAGGAGTTTTGTGTTCCCCATGAAAAAAGTTAGTTTAATCATATTGCTTGGCATAACTATATCTTTAGCAGCTTTCGCAGTCGTTAAACAATGGGAAGAAGATAAGCGTCAGGCAGAGTATAACCATCGTGCAAATGCCCATAATGCTTCCATTATAGCTGGCTTTGACAGCCTAAAAAAACAACTCGAAGATATACGTTACCTTCTCGAATACGATATGATTGATGAGAAAGAGAATCCCCAATCTCCACGTGAACTTTTGGATATGTTCACCCCGGCTTTAACCCATGAACCTGCACTTGTAGATATAGATTGGGCAGCACTAGACCCTTATACAGGTCAAGCCCACATCATTTATAGCCTTAAACATCAAACCAATATTGAAAAAAGCCCCGTTCTTCTGAATAAACAACCTCTCACAGCAAGAATCATACAAGAAGATTCAGATCATTATATATTGGAGCTCACCAGCCCCATCAGCAACACCATCAACACCATCGATCAACCTACAATTAAAGGCAAACTCATTGCCGCACTTGTTACCGAATGGGATTTCAAAACCTTAATCGAAGAAGCACTGAAGAATACACCTGTGGCTGCACAAGACATCCGTATTATTTGTGTAGAAAACAATAAAAAAACAGAGGTTTATGTTCATGCATCCCGCAGCCGAACCGAAGCCGATAAAGATGTGCACACGCATATAAATTATAATGCCACCTTTACTTTTGCTAATCTAACCATACAAGCAAAGTATGAAGCTGCACCCAAGTTTCTTAAAGACTTCCCTATTGTACTTGCATGGCAAACCCTATTTATTTGGCTTACAGCTACCTTTTTACTTGCTTGGTATATTTATCAAAAAGACAAATACACTGAACATGTTGAACAACTTGTCGAAAAACGCACAAAGAAACTTAACAAAAAGCGCAAGAAATTGCGTCAAATCATTGAAAATCTCCAAGATATTTATTATCAAATCGACCTTGAAGGTAATATAACTATGATATCACCTTCCATTGGCTCTCTTGGTTACACGCCTGATGAAGTGCAAGGCAAAAATATGCAAGACTTCTGCGTTGACAATGGTGAGCTTAAAAAATTATTGCTCATTTTACATGATAGTAGTGATGGCAAAATACATAACCACCATATCCGTGTTAAGCACCACAATGGTAGTTTGCGCTGGTTATCCATGAATGCCCAGTACCGATATGATGAACATCAGAAAATTGTAAATATTGAAGGTACATTGCGTGACTTCACAGCAGTTAAAGAACAACAAGAAAAACTTCAACAGTCTGATAAACTTGAATTATTAGGGTTGATGGCAGGTAGCATTGCACACAACTTCAACAATATTCTCACTGCAATTTTAGGTCATGCCTCCATAGCCCGCATGTCTTCTCAATGTGATGCGGAGCTTGCCCAACATATGGATGCCATTGAAGATTCAAGCACCAAAGCTGCTGAAATATGCAAACAAATGCTTGCCTACACAGGACAAGGAAACTATCACGTACAGCCGCTACATTTAAGCCAATGTCTTGATGAAATCAAAGCGATGATTCGTGCTTCTATTCCTGAAAATATTCAGCTCAATTTTACCCTTGCTGATGATTTGGTAGCCATTCGCGCCGACAAATCTCAAATTCAGCACTTAGCTATAGATTTAATACTCAATGCCGCAGAATCTTATGAACAAGAAGCAGGAACCGTGCAGATTATAACGGGCAGCCAAGTCTTAAAAACACAAGACTTAAAGTCATGCATCGAATCAGAACAAGCATCACCAGGAACCCATATCTTCCTGCGTATTCAAGATACAGGCTGTGGCATTTCTCAAGACATGCAGAAAAAAATATTTGAGCCTTTTGTAACCAGTAAATTTATGGGTAGAGGG
>JALSZC010000235.1 GCA_027059605.1 Ghiorsea sp.
TTTGAACCACGAAGCACACGAAGAGCACGAAGGTGAGTATAAAGGTTTATCCAGTCATGTGGTTAACGTGGTTTTAAATATTCATACAAGCAGTAAACTTGATAAAAAAGGATAATGCTGTGAAAAACTTTGTGTTCTTCGTGCACTTCGTGGTGAACTAATATGACAGGTGTTTTAATTACAAATGGTCGTGTGATTGATTCTGCAAATCAAGTAAGTGAGAGCGACAGAGGGATGATTGTTTTGAACCACGAAGAGCACGAAGATGGAATTTGATGATTTGTCTAACTGTGTGATTGGTGCGGCTTTAGAAGTTCATAAAAATTTGGGTTCAGCTTTATTGGAGTCAGCTTACGAAGCAGCTTTGGCATATGAGTTAAAAGAGAGAAATATAAGTTTTAAACAACAGGCTTCACTGCCTGTGAAGTATAAAAATATTGAGATTGATTGTGCATACCGTATTGACTTATTGATAGAAAATATGCTGATTGTAGAGCTTAAAGCTGTAGAAAAAGTATTGCCTATCCATCAGGCACAATTGATGACGTATATGAAGTTAGCCAATATTCCAACAGGACTATTGATTAACTTTAATACAAAATTATTAAAAAACGGCATTAAAAGGGTAGTGCTATGAAAAACTTCGTGTTCTTCGTGCTCTTCGTGGTGAACTAATATGACAGATATGCTTATTACAAATGGTCGTGTGATTGACCCTGCAAACCAAGTGGATGAAGTTTGTGATGTATGGATTGAACATGGAAAAGTAGCAGGCATTGGTAAGTTTGATGGTACTGCCAAGCAAACCATTGATGCCAAAGGATTGATCGTTTGCCCAGGGCTAATTGATATGCATGTGCATTTAAGAGAGCCGGGCGAAGAATGGAAAGAAGATATTGAGTCGGGGTCGCAAGCGGCAGTGGCAGGCGGCATCACCACAATTTGCACCATGCCCAACACTGAGCCATGCATAGACCACGCAGGTATTGTGTTGCAAGTGATTGCGCGCGCCAAAGAAGTTGGTTTGTGCAACTTGCGACCCATAGGTGCTGTCACGTGCAACCTCAAAGGTACGGAACTCACTGAAATGCGCGAATTATCCCGCTCTGGTGCAGTCGCATTTTCCGATGATGGGCAGCCGATTTGGCATGCGGGCGTGATGCGTAAAGCTTTGGAATATTCCTCTAGCTTTGGTTATTTGATTATCCAACATGCAGAAGAAAAACAATTAACCGATGGCGGTTCTGTGAATGAAGGTTGGGTATCGACCCAACTTGGTGTGCAAGGCATGCCTGTGGAAGGCGAAGACAGCATGATTGCGCGAGATATTATGCTGACCCGCCGTACTAATGCCCGTTATCATGTGGCACACATTTCATCTAAAGGTGCGGTAGAACAAGTACGGTTAGCGCAAAAACAAGGTTTGAAAGTAACCACAGAAGCAGCCCCTCATCATTTCGCTTTGACCGAAGATGAAGTGCTCAACTTCAATGCCGATGCCAAAATGAGCCCACCCTTACGCACTGAAGAAGATAGGTCGGCTGTGATTGAAGGGTTAAGAGATGGTACGATTGAAGTGATTGCCACCGACCATGCACCACATCATGAAGATGATAAACGCTGTGGATTGTCCTGTGCGGCATTTGGCATTGTTGGTTTAGAAACTATGTTGCCTATTTCGCTGGATTTAGAACGGGCAGGTGTGCTTTCCATGTCTGATTTGATTGCCAAAATGACCGCTAACCCTGCGAAACTATTAAATATCCCCGAAGGTTCGTTATCTCAAGGTAATGCAGCGGATATTTGCATTTTTGACCCTAAAGCGGAATGGATATTAGACCGCGAGAAACTATTTTCTAAAGGTCGCAATACGCCTTGGCATGGCAGAACCATGACAGGGCAAGTGCAGTACACGTTAAAAGATGGACGTGTGGTGTTTGAAAAAGGCTCACTGAAAGCTTAAAGGAAACTAGCACCCAAACGATTCAAAGTTTGGACTAAGAAAATATCCAAGAAGTATATAATCATGAGCGCAATAATAGGCGACCAGTCAATACCACCCATATAAGGTACACGGTGACGGATTGGGAATAAAATAGGTTCAGATAATTGGTTGATGATGCGCACGATAGGATTATATGGGTCGGGTGATACCCATGATAAAATGGCGCGAGCAATGATGACAATCATGGCAATATTAAGGGC
>JALSZC010000236.1 GCA_027059605.1 Ghiorsea sp.
CCCCAACATATGCCGAGTAATATGAATCAATTTACCCCCCTGTTGCAAGTGATTTTCAATATAAGGTAACATCTGCTCAACCACTTCAAAACGACTGGGAACAGGATGGTCATCATCATAAAAAATCCTATCGACTTCCGCTAGCAGATAAGGCTGTTCATACACTGCTCGTCCCAACATCACCCCCTCTACCGCAGGCAGTCCTTCCCATTCTGACAAGTGAGATTTGGCAAGCTCTAAATCGGTCAAGCCCCCATTTAATGCAATGGGCAGGTTAGGGAACTCAGCTTTCAGTTGATGCACCCACTCATATTTCAAAGGCGGTACTTCACGGTTTTCCTTAGGCGATAGTCCTTGTAACCAAGCTTTTCGGGCATGAATTATCATCCCGTCAACCCCAGCATCGACTATTTGTGAAACAAAATCCACAAGCATTTCAAAATCTTCTTGCTCATCAATGCCAATACGGGTTTTTACTGTTACAGGGATATCCACTGCTGCTTTCATCGCCGCTACATCTTCAGCGACCAATGACGGATACCCCATTAAACAAGCCCCAATCATATTATTCTGTACCCGATCAGATGGACAGCCAACATTGAGGTTGATCTCCGAATACCCCCACTCCTCCCCTATTTTTGCACACCGAGCCAACTCCTCAGGCACAGAACCACCAAGTTGTAAGACAACGGGTGATTCCTCAGGATTAAACCCAATAAACCTCTCCAAATCCCCCCCATAAATCATCGCCCCAGTAGTCACCATCTCCGAATACAACCAAGCACGGTGAGACAATAAACGATGAAAATAACGGCAATGCCGATCCGTCCAATCAAGCATGGGCGCAACGGAAAACTGAATAGCTGAACATAAGTTGTTGTTTGTATTTGTACTTTCTTTTTTATCAATCACTTATATTTTTTTCCTAACTTCTTTTGTTATTGTCTATTTTAGCCTTTGTTTGCTCTTTTTTTGCCTATTTGTTACTGTTTGGTTCCAATATAGTGCCAATGGTTTTCTATTGGCACCAGGAATACTGAAAAGGCTTGAGATATGGCATCAATTGTAAAGCGTAAACGCCCCTCTGACGGCACCATTGTATATGACGCTCGCATTACAGTAAAAAGAAAAGGTGAGATTGTTCATCGTGAATCTAAAACCTTTTCATCCAAACAAATAGCTCAAAATTGGGCAAAAAAAAAAGAGAAAAGGAAATCGAGCAGCAGTTAGCTCTTGAGGGTTGTGTTTCTAAAAAAATGACTTGGGGAGATGCCGCTAAACATCACTTGGAATTTCTGGAATCTCAAGATAAGTTGAAGCATACCAAGAGAACGACCATTACAGAGTTTATCTTCCTTATAACCCTAAGACAGTGGGTTCTTACTTTACTCGTGCGTGTAAAGTGTTGGAAATTGAAAGGCTGCGTTTTCACGACTTGAGACATGAAGCAACCAGTCGATTATTTGAAGCGGGCTATTATTCCATTATTGAAGTGCAGATGTTTACACTTCATGAGAGCTGGAATGTTTTGAATAGATACACGCATTTGAAGCCAAAGGATGTTAAGTTAAGGTGATTTTGTGTATTTGCATGAATTTATATTTTTTTGTGCAAAATCAAAGATAGTGGTATCATCTACTTAAAGTCGCTGTCTTTCTTCTAGGAGGTTCAAATGTCCACAGTATTACAGCAAACGCCAAATAAGACTGTTGTTGTTGCCAAAGCAATCAGTAATTTGAAAGATGAGCTAAAGCTAACAAACCAAGCTGTTGGGGACATTATCGGCACTGACGCTAGCACCATTTCCCGCATTGTAAAAAACAGGGATATGAAAGAAAACAAGACGCTGGAATTGGCATTGCTGTTAATTCGAGTTTACCGATCATTGTATGCTATGGTTGGAGGTTCACCAAAAGCCATGATTCATTGGCTGAATACCCCTAATCTTGACTTTGATGGCAGAAGTCCACTGGAGAAAATGAAAAGTGTAATAGGACTGGTGGAGGTGGTAGAGTATTTGGATGCCATGAGAGGTCATGCGTGATAGATATTTCACTTTATCAACAGCAATACAACGCTAAAATTTATCGTATCGTTGAATCTCAAGAAAAGGTTGCGATAATGCAACTTGTGGATACCTTAGATGAGCAAGCATTGCTTGAGGATTTAATTGAGGAAACTAAGCCTCCCATTTCTAAT
>JALSZC010000237.1 GCA_027059605.1 Ghiorsea sp.
GTTCGCGCTTATTCAAGCTCCGCAAGTCTTGCAATGGATAAGCTTGAAACAGAGATATTAGTCCCAAGTAAAACATTCACTATTAGTTTTAATTACAATCATGAAAACAATATCAAACACCTACTTGAAACATCTGGTGTCCCAATTGACAACACCTATTATACAGAGCAGGTATCCTTCACTTTTAATATACCTGAGGAACATATCGAAAGTATAAACAAGGCTTTCATTGATATTACACATGGACAAATTTCCCTCCTGTAAAAAAAGCTGGCCACCGTGACAGGCAGCCAGCTCTTCACCATACAGAATTAAAAACTTTCACTCGGTTTCCTACGCTGACTCAAAAGTATACCCAAAAGCAATAAGCCAAATACTGGCATCACACCCAAGTCACTTATAACAAGGCATCCGCCGCCGCCACCACCGCCAGCAGCAGGTGCTGTTGATACAGGCGTTGAGCCACCAGCTCCACCAGAAGGTGGCATTACAGGAGCAGCCACACGAATACTAATCGTTGTGCTTGCTCCCGTACTATTGTCCGTTAAAAGTAAAGTTGTTTGACCTGCTTGTAATGCTTTTAACACCACATTTGACCCTGTTGTAACATCTAGCGAAGCAATACTAGGGTCTGAAATACTCCATGTATATTGTGGTGTAGTGCTAATACCTTGTGGCAGTTGAGCTTGTAAAGCTAACTTTGTTCCTACACTTAATGGACTGGTTGCTGTAATTGCCTTACCTTGACTTAACACATACACATCATCCACTACTACAGTATGCGTATAGCTTAGGTTTGGATAGCGTGCATCCTGCATCGTGAGATTTACAACTCCTGGTTTCAAGCCTGTTAAAGTCACAAAACTTTTATCTGCTGCATCTTGCACCAGCATTGCCACAGTGGAATCATCAATAACCCATGTGTAAGCATAGGGATCCTTAGCCGCAAAACGTGTAATACCCTGTAATGGTAAACTTGATCCAACAGCTAATGTTGTCCCTCCGGTCACACCCACTTCAGCTACAGGGTTTGAAAAGCCTGCAGCATTATAGGTATGCGTGATATAAGAGTTAACACCAAAATTAAGGTTTGAGTTTACTGTCAAACGAAGTGTGTGCGCACCGCTTCTTGCTGGCGTGGTATACAGCACTTGATAAAATGAATTAGCATAATCCTGAATATCTTGGTTAATAACCCGTAAAGCTGTTTCCACCTGAGCAAAGTTATTAATCGGTGTATAATTATTTGTTAAGTTATTAATAGCGACAACATCCAAATCAGGACTCTGTACACCAATTACATAAAGTAGATTAGCACCAATTGCTGCTTTTGCTTGATTTAAGGTGTTAAAGCCACTGGTATCTCGCCCATCCGTAATCAGGATCATCTGCCCTGAAAAGACACTATCTACTGACGAAGTATCCACTAATCTCGCCATACCATTAACAATAGCTCCATACATATTTGTTGAAGCAATATTGTTGGATGTAATACCGTCCACGGCTGAGGTCAATGTATTCGCATTGTTTGTAAAGTCTTGAACCATCGTTACTTGGCTATCAAATATATACACAGCTATACGCTGATTGGGCAACAGTGTACTGTTCCCATAAGGGTCTAAGAACACAGCTTTGGCAGCTTGCTTCATATTCTGCAAGTCTAATGTATTGATACTACTACTAATATCAAACATGAGCACAGTATCTGTGATTACTTTCAAACCATCATGTTTCACTTCATAATATGATTCTACTGAAAGCGGCAGACCATCCTCAGTCACATGAAAACTTGCTTGCGTTAAGTTGGTCATAGGCAACAAAGTGTTTGATTCAAAAGCCCGGAACTGCACAGTAACCGTAGCAGGCGCTTGTGCACTAACATGATATGCCTGTAGCCCTACAGAAGCTTGCATGGTAATGGTAGAGGTTGCCGTACCTACATTCCCCGCTGCATCCACTGCTGTAAAAGTGACCGTTGTAACACCCATAGGTAAGTTTGCTGGCGCATCATTACTGATACTTCCCACAACTGCCACATTATCACTTGCCGAAGCACCATTTAAAAAGGCCGCAACTTGTCCTGTAGTATCAGGGAAAATAAAGCTGATCGGTACTGGAGCAATCACCACTGGTGCGGTCACATCCACAACATTCAAATTTGGATCATTGGGATACAAATCCAGCTGCAAGGGTGG
>JALSZC010000238.1 GCA_027059605.1 Ghiorsea sp.
GGCGACCTGTCACCCTATCATCAAAACGCGCACCAATAGACACCAACAAATCACAATGGGACACTGCCATATTTGCTTCATAAGTACCGTGCATACCCAACATGCCCACGAAATGTTTATCATCAAAAGGAATGCCACCCAAACCCATCAAAGTGTTGGTGACGGGTGCGTTCAATTGGTGTGCTAAAGTCTTAAGTAAAGCTGCTGAACCACGCGCATTCATAATGCCACCACCTGAATACAGCATGGGGCGTTTGGCTGCCAACATGGCTTTCACGGCTTTTTTGATTTGCCCTGCATGACCAAATGTGCGCGGTTGATATGAGCGCATATTCACTTCTTCAGGCCATACAAAGTCACACTTGGCAAAACCCAAATCTTTAGGAATATCAACAACCACCGAACCCGGACGACCTGTGGTCGCAATATGAAAAGCTTGGCGAATCGTCATCGCTAAATCTTCAACATTTTTCACCAAAAAATTGTGTTTGGTTGCAGAGCGTGTGATGCCAATAATATCGGCTTCTTGGAATGCATCCGTGCCAATCATGGGTAATGGAACTTGCCCTGTGAAACACACATTGGGAATCGAATCCGCATTGGAATCGGCAAGACCTGTAATAGCATTGGTTGCACCTGGACCTGATGTCACCAAAGACACACCACATTTGCCCGACACCCGTGCATAACCATTGGCGGCATGCAAAGCTGCTTGCTCATGGCGCACAAGAATATGCTTGAAATGGCTTTGCTGAAAAATCGCATCATAAATAGGCAGCACCGCACCACCAGGGTAGCCAAAAATGACTTCCACGCCCTCGCGTTTCAAACATTCTACAAAAATTTCAGCGCCAGTCATTTGCATGAGAAATCATCCTAAACCTAATAATATCAAAGAGCGGCAAGCTAAAACTCTGCGAATCCCTGTCAACGCCTTATAAAATCATGCTTTTTAAGTATTTATGACCACTTTTGCATTCTTACCTAAAATAACTTGCCCGCCACTCACATCATGCAATGCACCTGTCACTGCCGATAAAGTATTGATTTCACCTGCCAGTGTGCGCTCTGCAAGCACCGCAAAAGCAACAGCTTCCACCGCCTCAACGGGCAAACCAATATCAGTAGTGGTTTGCACGGGCGCACCAAGTACATCCTTTAAGCGTAGCCTCAAATGTGTATTGAGCGCACCCCCACCACATAAATACCATACATCAGGTTTATGTGGCAGAAATTGCAAACTGCCTGTAATACTTTGCACCGTCAGCTCACAAGCTGTTGCCATTTTATCCGCATCCGAAATATCCACTGCCATGATTTGGTGCACCACACCCTCACCAAAATCTTCTCGGCCTGTGGAGCGTGGTGGCGTGATTTTAAAAAATGAATGTTTGAGTAAATTATCTAAAAGCGGCTGATGAATTTGCCCAGAAGCAGCAAGTTCGCCACCTTCATCATAACAAAACCTTGCATCTGTCATGGTTTGCATCAAGGCATCCATCACCATATTTCCAGGCCCCGTATCAAAGCCTAAAACCGTACCGCCCGCATCCAAGTAGGTGATATTGGCAATGCCACCAATGTTGACCACCGCAACATGTTTATCCTGCTCAACAAATAATTTTTGATGCACAAATGGAACCAATGGCGCACCTTGCCCACAAGCTGCAATATCACGTTTTCTAAAATCAGAAACCACTGTAATCCCTGTTTTCTCAGCAATGGTGGCTGCATCACCAATTTGTAAGGTGAAGGGTAAACTATTATCTATACCTTGCGGTCTATGGCGTATGGTTTGCCCATGTGAACCAATAGCAGTGATTTGAGAAACGTCTAAACCTGCTTTTTCAATCACTTGTAATGCAGCATCGGCAAAAGCAAAACCAAGCTCTCTATCTAACATGCCCATGGCATCAATTTCATCAAAACCTGGCTGATTTAAGCGCAAAATGGGTTCTTTCAGCTTATCTTCAAGCTTACATGTCGTAAAAGCGACAAGCTCAACATCTTGGTCTGCTATTTTCACAACTGCAGCATCAATACCATCCAATGATGTGCCTGACATCAACCCCACATAAAACGCACTTTTTTGCCCAATTTTTGCCATCTTTTATTTTTCTTCCGCCTTGGCTTTGGTATTTTCTAATAGTTCCACCACAGTTTCTTTTGTTAAATAATCAACAAGCCAACCCAAA
>JALSZC010000239.1 GCA_027059605.1 Ghiorsea sp.
CTGGAGAAACCAACCGCCTAGATACCGCTTTTGAATTCAATTCTTTTGTTGGCGTTGGCATTGAACTCAATAAAGAATGGTCTTTTATTGCTAGGGCTAGGCATTTATCGAATGCAGGCATTACAGATCCCAATGCAGGCGTAAACCTTTATCTATACCAACTACACTATAAATTTAATCAACCATGAACCAACGTACAGAGCAAGACCCTATGCACGGCATAACCCTAAAAATGATATTGGAAGAACTTGTATCATATTATGGTTGGGGTGAATTGGGCATTTATGTGAAAATTCGTTGTTTTAATATAAACCCTTCTATCAAATCTAGCCTAGCTTTCCTACGAAAAACACCATGGGCAAGAGCCAAGGTTGAAGCCTTATATAAGGAAATGCTGGATGAGAAAAATGGTCAGCAACAATCAAACAATAGCCCATGGCCAGATGTTGATTAAACAGGGCATATCATGAGACCATGGAGGCTATTGGATAGCACTAGCGTTGCTGGTGAGGCTCATGATATGAAGTTGTATCAACGTGGTGATGAGTATTCTATCAAAACGGGTTATTCCGAATTGATGAACAGCCGCATGCATTCTTCTGAAGATATTTTAGCCGAGCTTGGCTGCAAAAATATTCGACACAAAACTGGTGCTCATGTTTTGATTGGTGGTTTAGGCATGGGTTTCACCTTGGCAGAAACATTAAAACATACACACAAACAAGCTAATATCACTGTAGCAGAGCTTGTACCAGCCGTAATACAGTGGAATCAAAGTCATCTCGCAGAGCTTGCAGGAAACCCTTTGCAAGATAAGCGTGTTTCTGTATTTCAAGGTGATGTTGGTCAATTGATTCGTGAAAGCAATGATACTTTCGATACTATTTTACTTGATGTAGATAATGGGCCAGAAGGTTTAACCCGCCAAGAAAACAGTGCTTTATATAGTCCTAACGGCCTTAAAGCTGCGAAAAAGGCTTTGAAGCCTAAAGGTATTTTTGCTGTGTGGTCTGCATTTCCTGAACCGCGTTTTACCAAACGCATGAAACAGGCTGGTTTTCAAACCAGCGAAGTACCATGCCGCGCCCATGGCAAAAAAGGCAGTAAACATATGATTTGGTTGGGTGTAAACGCATAACTGCGCTACACCCACCAAAGTTATTGTACAGTTGCGTTTTCTTTTGCTTTAGCTTCTTGCAGCTTGGCTTGATATAATGCATTGAAGTTTACAGGCTCTAAGGTAAACGGCATAAACCCACCATCCACACTTAATTGACTAATAATTTGGCGTGTATATGGGAAAATAATCGTTGGGCAATCCACATTCAAAAGCAAAGGAATATGTTCTTCAGGTATCTTATGGAAGAAAAATACACCCGCTTGCTCGACTTCAATTTCAAACACCAATTTATCCGATTCTTGCACGCGTGTTTCTGCATTAATTTTGATGCAAACTTCCCAATGTTCATCATTCACTTTGCGGTGTGATAAATCCATGCTCATTTTCACTTTAGGTTGCTTATTAGATTCAGCAAATATTTCTGGTGAATTGGGATTTTCAAAAGAAATGTCTTTGACATAAATCCTTTGCAAATTAAAGATTGGTGTATCATCTGTTGCTTGTTTTTCAGCCATGTTTCCCTCTCGATATGATTATTGAGCAAAGTTTAGCAAACTTTATGCTTAAAACTATTTTTCCTTTTGTAAAAGCATAAATTTTGTTAGTAATAAAGTCATAGGTAACAAATGCCAAAAGAAATCAAATACATCTAATGGTTTGCTTAGCTTACCTGCCATAAGCATATCAAATTTTTGCACCAAATGTGGCTCAGGCTGAAAAGGTGCAAACGCCATAAAAACAGCCATAATGAACAATAACGGATATGGTAGTCCCTTGATAAAATCTTTCATATCTTCTTCTCCAAAATAAAACCCAACTCAAAACGTGGAGAAACTCTACCTTTACCACGCTCTGTCATCAAAGGTGGCTCTTCTTGCCAATGCCAAAGTTTACTTGGAAACAACTGCTTTGCATCCATAAAATCACAATGAAATGGTGGTCCACCAGCATCACCTGTTTGCATCAAGTTTAATAACAGTTTTCCACTTGGTTTTAGCCAGCTATACACAGCTTTAGCGTACTTTTCACGTTCTGAAGGAGCTATTGCACATAAACATGTTTGCTCAT
>JALSZC010000240.1 GCA_027059605.1 Ghiorsea sp.
CATTGGCAAGACACTTTAAATAATCTTGCTGATGAGTTTATGGCTGGCAAAGCAGATGTCAGTCCAAAAAATGCGCAGGCTTGTACCTATTGTGAGTTTGAAGGTTTGTGTCGAGTTAAGTGTTAGGCAGGTATTGCATATGCTTCTGGTTCAGGTTCATGTAAGTAACATGTTTCACCTGGAGTTAAATCAGCATGAAGTTTCTTTGCTATAAAGTATGCCAAAGTTGCAGGTACGGCATTTCCTACCATCTTGTAACCCGCTAACACACTCTTATAATAAAACTTATGTGAATCGGGAAATGTTTGAATGCGCGCACACTCCCGAACAGACAAGCGACGGTAAAGCTCTCTTTTACTTGGCACAAATATTCTTATATTTTGTTCAACAAACTCCATTTTAGGTGCTTGTGGGTGAATTGGTGCATGGCGACCACCCGCTTGAATCGTAAAAGATTGCTCATCCCAAGATCGTACGCGGTTTCGCGACATGTAAATTGTTGAAAATCCACCTATAAGATATTCATGATTCGGCAAGCTACACAAATCTCCATTCGTGTGATTTTTGTCCTTAGCTGGAAGCGCACTGTTTCTAATATCATAGATGACTTCCCTTAAAGTTCTTTTTTTATCAAAAGGTTTTGGAAACTCAAATATTGTATTCAAGTCATGACGTATGCCAATAAAGAAAACACGCTTTCTATCTTGTGGAACCCAATAATCAGAAGCATTCAACATGGTAAAAGAAAGATTATATCCACTTTCTTTAAATAATTCTTGAATAGATGCCATTGCGTTTGCATGACGAGAAGCAAGCATCCCTGAAACGTTTTCAGCTACAAAGAACTTAGGCTGTTTATCTCTTAAAATACGAATAA
This sequence comes from Ghiorsea sp., assembly GCA_027059605.1. GTDB lineage: Bacteria > Pseudomonadota > Zetaproteobacteria > Mariprofundales > Mariprofundaceae > Ghiorsea. Next base: position 878 of record JALSZC010000240.1, read on the forward strand.
ACTCATAAAAAAGCTGCCCTCTTTTGTCTTTTATGCCTCTTAAAGCCCCCGCCTCACTCCAACTTTGACATGGAGGACCACCAATAATGCCATCACAATCTGGAATTTCACTGGATGCAACATCACGGATTGACTTACGATTAAGCTCAACATGAGGAAAATTTTTCTCGTATGTTTCCCAAATATCTTTGTCATATTCATTTGCCCAAATGGTTGTAAACCCAGCTTTTTCAAAACCTAAATCTAAACCACCTGCACCAGAAAACAGAGAAACTATTCTCATTTTTCTTCGATTGTTATTAAAACTGCATCTAACATTTGAGCAGGGTTATTAGGATTTTTTATCTTAATATCTTTAGTTGTAATGTTTTTATTATTTTTTATTGCATCTCTATCTTTTTTAGGAAATGAGTCAAACTTGCTTTTCTGAAGTATGCAAGAAAGACTAAAAGTTAGTTCTTTATTTACTTCATATATATTTTTATAGACAGTTAATGGATTTTCAATGTGCCACATTCCTCTAATTCTAAGGTATGTGATTCCTAGTGGATCGACTGCATTTACACGACCTAGCTCTTTTGTTTCCGAAAACTCAACGTCAACAATAGTCTCTACGCCTTCCTTAATTGTTGAACCTATTCGGGTGTAAACCTCTCTATTAGCCGCATAACAATCACCATATACCATCCAGAGGTGCTTTAACTTTCCTTTTTTAGGGACAATACCAATTGCATAAATAATATCTTTTGATTCCCAATCCTCAGATTCTCTGCAAGCTTTACTAACTCTATGGTCATCTGAATATAGTTTATCTTTCGGATAAGAGCTATTCAATGCAATTCCTGAGTTAAATCCTTGTATTTTTTTAACTTCAATTGCATCCCCACCTTTTAGCATAGCATCAGGAATATTGTTTGCATTACCCAAATATGAAAATACTTTTGATACAGCAACATCTTTAGTCTCTAAGTTAGTTTCATCTATTGTTCCTGCAAAGGCATCCTTTATATATGCCTCTAAGCCTTCACCAATACTATTCATGCGATTTGCGGCATTTCTACTTGCCCTTAATTGCGTTGAGGCAGACTTTTCTATGTTCAGAATAGCTTGAAGAATATTTGACATAATCACCTCTTATAAGTGGCAAATATGGTCGCGGTCTGGACCTGTGGATAGCATGGTGATTGGGCATTCGCAGACTTCTTCAATACGTTTGAGCAATGCTTTGGCAGCATCAGGAAGTTGTGTTACATCTTGCAAACCAAAGGTGTTTTCAGACCAGCCAGCCAATGTTTCATAGATTGGTGTGC
>JALSZC010000241.1 GCA_027059605.1 Ghiorsea sp.
GGAATCCAAACCGAGATACCCGTAAGCACGGCAAGCAATAGTGCATACTCATGCCCCATCATCACATAGACAATCCACATCACAAAACCAACCATGGACGATTCCCAAAAACGACCGCGGATATAATTGCCCATTTGCACATCTAACTCACCCCAAACACGGGTTAATAATGTACGCTGTTTAGGCAAAAACTGTTGCGCCCACGATTGAATACGCTGCTTATCTTTAAGTAAGAAAAACACCAACACAGGCACAAGAAACACATAAACACCCAAAGCAATCACATTCGGAATAGATGCTAAAGACTTAGACAAAACCAAACCGCCCCACTCTTGCACTTTTTCTGCACCAGAAGCAATCGCTTGCTGTAAATAATCAGCATTTAAACCCGTGGGGTAACGCTGTTGTAGGTCATGCACGGTATCTTTTAAAAGTTGAACATATTGCGGCACTTTGGAAACCAACAACCCAATCTGATCTGATAACACGGGTACAATCGCCAGCATAGCAAACAAAACAGCCAATAAAGCACCAATACCGACAAGAATAACAGCCAATAACCGTGGCATTTTGCATGATACCAAGAGCGATACAATACCATCCAAAACATATGCCAAAGCAATGGCAACCAATGCTGGTGCTAAAGTTGAACCAAATAAGCCCAAAAGAACAAAAACTAGCAGCAAAAATGCCAGCAACATCATTAACTCAGTGTCTTCGAGTTGTTTGTCAAACCATGCCAACACTGAGCGCATTTTTAAACTTCTGCCTCTTCTGCTTTCTTGTGCGAGCAATGGTTTCGCATCACCAAAACAACCGTGAAAAGACTGCTTATTAACTGTAATACACTGCCAATACCATGCCAAAAGGCAAAAGCCCATCGCAGCGGGTCATCACTTTCCAGTGCTGATATATCACCTGCTTCAGCTTTAATCATACTCATCATACTTGTTACACCAAAAGCATTTATCGCTACCATAAGCACAAGCAAACCTAAAATATACCAAGTCGATTTTTTCACTTGAATGCGATAACTAAACAACAGCGCAGACACAAGAAGAATAAGAATAGCTAGATTAGCCACATGAAAAATTTTTCCAGCAATAAGCCCTGCTTGCATAGATTCAAGCTCTGCAAACAAGATAGGCGCAACCACATAAGCAGGCACCAATAAAAGCCCTAACACAAGTGCCAAACTTAGCCTTAACCCTGCATAGTGAATACCTTTGGCTTTATGCATCATTATTGGTAGATAATCTCAACAATTTCTAATTCTCTATCGCCACCTGGCGCACGAACAGTTGCCACATCCCCTTCTTCTTTACCAATCAAGGCTCTGGCAATCGGTGATGTGATTGAAATGGTTCCATTTTCAATTTTAGCCTCATCCTCACCCACAATTTTGTATGTGATTTCTTTATCTGTGTCCAAATCAACCAACTTCACCGTTGCACCAAACACAATACGGTCTGATTCAATCGTTTTAGGGTCGATAATTTGTGCACGGGCAAGTTTATCTTCCATCAATTTAATGCGTGCTTCATTCATGCCCTGCTCTTCTTTAGCTGCATGATATTCTGCATTTTCAGATAAATCGCCATGGGCTAATGCTTCTTCAATAGCTGCAATGATATGATGACGCTTCTCGCCTTTCATGATTGCCAACTCTTCACGCATAGCATCAGCACCTTCTTGGGTCATTGGAATACGTTCCATTATGCCACCTCGTCTTTATGGTAATCTTGAATACTTTTTACTTCTGTTACATCTGAGCCATCAACCATAGATTCTGCTGCCGCAAGACCACCTGCAACCGTAGTGAAATATACAATACCACGATCCAAGGCTGCCTGACGAATCGATTTGGAATCAGCAATTGCACGTTCCCCTTCTGTTGTGTTGACAATAAAATTAATTTCATCTGAAAGCAACCTATCAACAATATGTGGACGCACACCATCGGTCACCTTTGCCACACGGGTATTGGGTACATTCGCTGCATCCAACACTGCCCCCGTACCTTCAGTGGTTAAAAGCGCAAAACCAGCTTTCACCAAGTTTTGCGATAATTCTACCACCCTATGTTTATCTGCTTCACGCACAGAAACAAAAGCAGTGCCTTGTTTGGGTAAACGAGAACCACCACCCAATTGTGCTTTGGCAAAAGCTGCTGGGAATGTGGTTGCAAGCCCCATCACTTCACCTGTTGATTTCATTTCAGGGCTTAAAAGTGGGTCAACACCACGGAACTTCACAAAAGGGAACACCGCTTCTTTGACCGACTTGTATGTTTTGGGTTGTTTGATTTCGTCAATACCCAAGTCATCCAGAGTTTGCCCTGACATAATACGCGCTGCCATCTTCGCCAATGGCACACCCGTAGCCTTAGATACAAATGGAACAGTACGCGAGGCTCTAGGGTTCACTTCCAAGACATAAAGCGTCTCACCTTGCAGTGCAAACTGGATATTCATCAATCCAGATACATTGAGTGCCATACCCAAAGCTTTGGTTTGACGTGTTACTTCATCAATAATTTTTTGTGATATTGAGTGTGGTGGCAAACAACACGAAGAATCACCCGAGTGAACACCTGCTTCTTCAATATGTTCCATAATGCCACCAATCACCACACGGTTGCCATCACACAAAGCATCTACATCCAATTCAATGGCTTGGTTCAAAAATCTATCCAGCAACACAGGATGATCAGGTGAAGCCTGCACAGCTTCATTCATATAACGCAATAAACCTTTTTCATCACGGACAATTTGCATAGCACGACCACCCAACACATAAGATGGACGAACAACAACAGGATAACCAACGTCTTTAGCCACTTGCACGGCTTCTTCAGTGGAGCGTGCAGTGCCATTTTCAGGCTGCAACAATTTCAAATCATGCAACAAGGCTTGAAAACGCTCTCTATCTTCAGCCAAATCAATCATATCAGGACTTGTACCAATAATTGGCACACCTGCTTCCTGCAATGAATCAGCCAGTTTTAATGGGGTTTGTCCACCAAACTGCACAATCACACCGTATGGCTTTTCAACATCAACAATCGCCATCACATCTTCAAAAGTTAACGGCTCAAAGTACAATCTATCCGATGTATCATAATCAGTAGAAACTGTTTCTGGATTACAGTTGACCATAATGGTTTCAAAACCATCTTCAGAACAAGCAAATGCTGCATGGACACAGCAGTAGTCAAATTCAATACCTTGCCCAATACGGTTAGGACCACCACCAAGCACCATGATTTTTTTCTTGCCTGTGGGTTCAGCTTCGCACTCTTCTTCATAAGTTGAATACAAATACGGTGTTTTCGCAATAAACTCTGCAGCACATGTATCCACACGTTTAAACACGGGTTTTACACCCAAAGCCGAACGCGTTTGGCGAACCATTACCTCATCACAGCCCAATAACATCGCCAAACGCTGGTCGGATAAACCTTCACGTTTGGCTTGTTTCCATTCCGCTTTACTCAAGCTTTTCACATCACGCCCTGCCAAAGCTTGCTCCAAAGCAATCACCTCAGACAACTCACGAATAAACCAAGGGTCAATTTTAGTGACATCAAAAACTTTATCTTCGCTCCAGCCAGAACGAAGTGCTTCACCTACCCACCATAATCTATCCGCACCAGGTACTGCCAGCTTCTCTTGCAAAAACACCTTAGCATCCACATCATCAGGCACAGACTTATCAAAACCACAAGAATCTACTTCCAAACCACGCATGGCTTTACCCAAAGACTCCGTGAATGTGCGACCAATCGCCATCACTTCACCCACAGACTTCATTTGCGTGGTTAAGCGGGTATCTGCGCCTTCAAACTTCTCAAAGGCAAAGCGGGGTAATTTGGTGACCACATAATCAATGGTTGGCTCAAAGGCGGCAAAGGTTTCACCCGTAATATCATTTTTGATTTCATCAAGGGTATAACCCACAGCCAATTTCGCCGCAATTTTAGCAATAGGAAACCCAGTAGCTTTAGAAGCAAGTGCAGAAGAGCGAGAAACACGCGGATTCATTTCAATCACAATCAAACGCCCATTTTCAGGGTTGACCGCAAACTGCACATTAGAGCCGCCTGTTTCTACGCCAATTTCGCGCAGAATGGCAATCGAGGCATCACGCATTTTTTGGTATTCTTTATCCGTTAAGGTTTGTGCAGGGGCAACTGTAATCGAATCTCCCGTATGCACCCCCATAGGGTCAAAGTTTTCAATGGAACAAATAATCACACAATTATCAGCATGATCACGCATCACTTCCATTTCATATTCTTTCCAACCAATAATGGATTCTTCAACCAAAATCTCATCGGTTGGTGAAGCATCCAACCCCGAACCTGCAATTTGTTCAAATTCTTCTGGGTTATAAGCAATACCACCACCAGAGCCGCCCAAGGTAAACGATGGGCGAATAATAATTGGGTATCCTATTTCATCAGCCAAATCACGAGCTTCTTGCATAGAATGGGCAAAACCACCACGCGCCATTTCCAAACCTATGCTGTCCATAGCTTTTTTAAAACGTTCTCTATCTTCAGCTTTGTCTATGGCATCAGGTTGCGCACCAATGAGTTGCACATTGTATTTATCAAGCACGCCATGTTTGTTCAATGACAAGGCACAGTTCAAAGCTGTTTGCCCACCCATGGTTGGTAAAATTGCATCAGGACGTTCTTTTTCAATAATCTTTTCGACCACTTCCCAAGTAACTGGTTCAATATAAGTGGCATCAGCAAACTCAGGGTCTGTCATAATCGTTGCTGGGTTTGAGTTCACCAGCACAACTCTAAACCCTTCTTCTTTGAGTGCTTTACACGCCTGAACCCCAGAATAATCAAACTCACAAGCTTGACCAATCACAATTGGGCCTGCTCCTAAAATCATAATGGTTTGAATATCATTGCGGCGTGGCATATGGTCTAACCTCGTAAGTCTTAATCTCGTTAAGCTAAGTCCAAGCAAACAAGTGGGCAGATACAATGTCTGCCCACTTACTTTACTCACTTATAAATTATACGCGAACCCTAACAAAAAAATCCCACTAATGAAGCACCTTATATAGTGCTAAAGATGTAAACCTATAATGCTTTAATTAAATCTACAGCATCTGCTGTCATTTGTTTGATTTTTAATTTCATTGCTCTGCGCAATTTATCCACATCTGCTTTATCCATACCTGCAGCTTCAAGCTCATCAAAATCTTTCATGCTTGCCATAGAGCCACGAAGTTTTTTTAAAATCAAACGTACTTGAGCCATATTATCCGCGGCTTGCACCTGAGCTATACCAACAGAGGTATGATCCACAGATAACATACTCATGGATACCACTAAACCAATCATCAGTACAAACTTATACATAAACTCTCCAATGCCTTCAAACTCACATCCCTGTGTGGCAAGGTGTCAACTATGCGAATAAGTCATGCAATATGCAACTCAAAAAAATAGCTTAAAATGTAGAATCATCCAAAAAAACATAAGGAAATATAATGTTTACAACAGCCTTTATCGCTTAACCATAAATATTTAAAGTGATTGCATCAAACCCTACATTTTTCTTGATTGCAGCTATAACACACCAACAAAAAAGTACAATACTTGTCGCTTGAAGCTCACTATGGCACGTTTCGCGATTCAATTTATTATCACAGTGAGAAACCATATGAGCAGCCCCAAAACATTATTGCATGCAGATATTCAAAGTTTAAAACTTTTACACAGTGGTAAAGTTCGTGATATGTATGCGATTGACAATCAGCACCTGTTAATTGTTACTACAGACCGCCTGTCTGCATTTGATGTTATACTGCCATCACCCGTGCCCCAAAAAGGTGAAATATTAAATCAGGTTTCAGACTTTTGGTTTCAAAAACTAGGGCATATTATTCCCAACCAAATGTCTAACTTAAGCTTAGATGATGCCATCCCCGATGCTGATGAACGCGAACGCGTGCGTAGCCGTGCTTTGGTGGTTAAACGCCTCAAACCTTTGCCTATTGAAGCTATTGTTCGTGGTTATTTGATTGGTTCAGGCTGGAAAGAATATCAAAAACAAGGTTCTGTCTGCGGCATCAAACTGCCTCAAGGCTTAAAACTTGCCGACAAACTTCCCGAACCGATTTTCACGCCTTCCACCAAAGCAGATGTAGGCGAGCATGATGAAAACATTAATTTTGAGCGCATGTGCGACATCATTGGCACAGAGCTTGCCACCCAAGTGCGCGATGTAAGCCTTCAACTCTATAAAGAAGCCGCAGCCTATGCTTTACAAAAAGGCATTATTATCGCTGATACCAAGTTTGAATTTGGTTTGGATGAAGATGGCACACTCACACTCATTGATGAAGTTTTAACCCCTGATTCTTCTCGCTTTTGGGATGCGGCTACTTATCAACCTGGCGTTAGCCCGCCAAGCTTTGATAAACAAATCATCCGTGACTGGTTAGAAGCACAAGACTGGGATAAAACACCACCTGCACCTGAAGTTGATAAAGAAGTGATGCAAAAAACTGCAGATAAATACCGTGAAGCTTTAACCCGCCTCACACAATAACCACTGCGAGTTTATTATCGAAACCTCTTTTATTGCACAAGTCCACGCAGACTTTGATAGTAAATCTTCTTTAGCCCAAGGGCTTCAGGGGTATAGCTACCGTCAAGAGCAAGTGGATTTGGCAGCAAAAATCAGTGCAACCATGGAGCAGCAAACCATACTGATTGCTGAAGCTGAAACAGGAACGGGGAAAACGCTGGCTTACCTTATTCCTGCTTTGCGCTCATCCGATAAGGTACTGATTTCCACGCACACCAAAGCTTTGCAAGACCAACTGATGTTTCGTGACTTACCTGCTGTACAAGATGCCTTAGGGGTGCGTCGCAAAGTTGCCTTACTCAAGGGGCGCAGTAACTATTACTGTCCGCAACGCCTCAATATGCACCTGACAAGCAATCAGCAAGAAATATGGGCAAAAAAATCAATGCTTAAAGTCGCCAAGTGGTCAGAAACAACAACCGATGGTGATTTATCCGCCTTAAACTTTGATGTGTTTGAAAAAGGTATTGGTCCATTGGTGACAGCAACCGCTGATCAATGCACAGGTAGCAAATGTGAGCATTACAAGCAATGCCCACTCATGAAAGCACGGCAAAAAGCACAACAAGCGGATATTGTTATTGCTAACCACAGTTTATTGCTTGCCGATGCTTCGCTTAAATCTGGTGATTTTGGCGAGGTTTTGCCTATATTTGATACCTATGTGCTTGATGAGGCACATAGTTTACCAGATTTGGCAAGCCGTCAATTTGGTATTCAGTTATCCCGCAATAAATTGATTTATTGGGTCAATGATATGCAAGCTGTGCTTGATACCCTTGGTGATGAGGCTGATTTAAAAGAACAGGTTCGCAAGCTTGGCGCAGAAGTGATTACCCAATGGGCAGAAAAAGACCTTAAAACCATTAAAAATGATTGGGAAGCCTTGTTAGACATCGCCATTTCACGAGAAGAACGCCATGATGATATGCTCAAAATGGTTGAGCGTGCCACCATGATTTTTGAAGAAATGCAGCAAATCCTCAGCCCACAAGATGGTTATGTGGTATGGGAAGAAGGCAAAGACGACAGAAAACAATATATCTCTGCCCCCATTCAAACAGGGCCTGTATTAACCCATCATTTATGGGAACGTGAAGCTTCTTTTATTCTGTTATCGGCAACACTTCGTGTGTCCGATAAGTTTGATTACAACCGTGCCCGTTTAGGGCTAAGCCAAGAGCTAGCAGAAGAAAGTTACCACCCTTCTCCTTTTGATTATCAACAACAAGCCATGCTCTATCTACCCAAACATATCCCAGACCCAAGAGCTCAAAATTACCAAAATGTGATGCAAAATGAAATTGAAGCATTATTGCGAACATCTCGTGGCAGGGCATTTGTTTTATTTACTTCCCACTATGCTTTAAGAACTTATGCCAGCCATTTACAGCAAGCTTTACCTTGGCAAGTCTTGATACAAGGTGAAAGTGGTAGTCGCGACATGATTCTCGAAGCATTTCGCAAGGATAAACACTCCATTTTGTGTGGTACACGCAGCTTTTGGGAAGGTGTGGATGTGCCAGGCGAAACATTATCACTCGTTATTATTGATAAAATACCCTTTGCACCACCTACTGATGTATTGCTTAAAGAACGCACCAAACATTGCGAGGCTCAAGGTGGCAATGGTTTTATGGACATTCAATTGCCTGAGGCGATTGCTGTACTTCGCCAAGGTGCGGGTCGCTTAATTCGCTCGACCACAGATCGTGGTGCCATTGCGATTTTAGATTCTCGATTGCATGCCAAGCGTTATGGTCAAGAAGTAATTCGCAACTTACCCCAAGCTCCTATCGCCTATGATTTAAGCGATATGCAGTGGTTTTTTGAAGATATGGAATAATTTAACCCACAAGCTCCAATAACTGCGGCTTTAACCTTTCTACACTTGCTCTGCCTTCTGCTATCGCATCTTCAGCTTTATCATAATCCAT
>JALSZC010000242.1 GCA_027059605.1 Ghiorsea sp.
GCATCTTGCCAAAGTTTTCGTTTATATTCATTGGCTTTACGTTGTTTTTGTTGCAATAAACTTTCGCCATCTTCAGTGGTGCGTTTCCCCCAGATGACGGTACGTTTTAACCACGTTTCAAAATCCTGTCTATCTTGGGTGGTGATTGCATCTTGCTGATGTGCATCCAGTAAAAGTGAGACCTCATCATCAAAACGCTGGCAAAGCACATGCTCTAACATGGCAGCAATACCGGGTTTGATTTTATGATACTGCTGCATGGCTTCTTCCCATGATTTGGGCGGGGAAATAGGTGCAGGCTCTTCAGTCGTTTGCTCTGTAATGCTGTTTGTGTCATTGCTTTGTATTGTGGGTTCAATGTGTTGTGGGCTAGGCGTATTTACTGTTTCTTGGGTAACAGGTGGGGCTACTTTTTGGGTAAATTCGCGCTTTTTTGCAGGTTCTACGTTTTCAGCTGTTTTTTTTTCTGTGGTATTTTGTGCAGGCACTTCTTTTTCAGGCGGTGATATAAAATGAAGGTGAGCCAAACGCATTACAATCATTTCAGCACCACGTTGCTCGTCAATCAGCGGTAAATCGCGTAAGCCATGAATCAATACTTGATAACGCATATCCAAAGCTTGTTCATTCCAGCAGTCGGCTTGTTGTTGAACCCATGCTTGCGCAGCGCTGCTCATACCTTGCGGCACCAGAGAAGCATCAAGTTTACAACACATAATTTCATGCAAAAGTTCAGAGAGTGATTTTAATAAATGGGTGGGTGATACGCCGACTTCACGTGCTTGACGCAAAGTCTGCACGGCTTGTTGTGCATCACCAGATAAAATAGCGTGTGCAAGTTGTTGTGTTTGTTCAGAGCCAATAAGCCCTAACGATTGCTGCACACTTTCTAAGGTAATATCTTGGCTGGAAAAGGCTAAAACACGTTCGGTAAGTGATAATGCATCACGTACACTGCCATCGGCTGAACGAGCAATGACTTGCAGTGCATCTTCTTGCGTATTGATGCCTTCTTCTTTGAGTACATAGGCTAAATAATCAGCAATTTCATCGACATTGAGGCGACGCAGGTCAAAGCGTTGGCAGCGTGAGCGTACGGTGATGGGTAATTTGTCAGACTCTGTGGTTGCCAAAATAAACAATACATTTTCAGGCGGCTCTTCCAGTGTTTTTAATAGAGCATTAAATGCTGATTTGGACAACATGTGCGCTTCATCAATGATATACACTTTGATTTTTAAGTGTACGGGTGGATAACGTACACCATCCAAGATTTCACGAATATCATCCACGCCTGTATGACTTGCGGCATCCATTTCTTGCACATCAAGATTGTTACCTTTGGCAATGGATACACATGATTCGCAAGTGCCACATGGTTCACCATCATCAACTTGGGTGCAATTAACTGCCATTGCCATCAATCGAGAAATGGTTGTTTTACCTACACCACGAATACCAGTCATCAAATATGCATGGGCTAAGTGATTGCTTGTTAAAGCATTTTTGAGGGTGCGCACAATCACATCTTGCCCTGTTAAATCAGCAAAACGTTGTGGTCTCCATTTTCGTGCCAGTACAAGATATGACATTAGCGAACAATCTCCGTGCGCGGTTTACCCAGCGTGCCCGATATACGCAAGCTAGCTTCTGTTGTGCCCATCATAGACTGCATCATCATGGCAAGGGAAGGGTTGGTTTGATCTACTTTGACATTCATCAGCCCATTAATAGCCCACCATTGAGGGTCTGGTTGCTGCGGAGACATGGTGCCATTGCCTTTGAGGGCAACGCCTGAACCACCTGAAATATCCCAATGCCAAGGCTGGTTGTCTTGCTCATCACTGTAGAGTTTGATGTGGTAATCACCCAAGGTAAACTTAGGCTGAGTTAATCCCGCTTTGGCTTGATTCCATACCACTTCTAAGTTACCTGATTCAAGTTTTTGGGTTCTTGGGTTGAGCCGAACTTGCCCTTGGGCTTGGATAACACCAGAAATTTTAGCAGGGATATTCGTCATAAACTGTTGGATACGACTTATATCCACCAGAGCCGAAATATCATTGAGTTGTAAGCTTTCGCCTTGCTGAATAATAGTAAGGGATAAAGGATTTGTTTGCCAAAGGGTTTCAATGTGGACCCCTAATTCACCCGATAATAAGGCATCCCATGCTGGG
>JALSZC010000243.1 GCA_027059605.1 Ghiorsea sp.
CCTTTAATGGCTTCGCCGCCATGTTGAACTGCAATACGGGTTGAGTTGACGCGGTTCATTTGACCTGCACCCACACCCAAGGTTACACCACCTTTGGCAAATACAATGGCATTGGATTTCACATGTTTAGCAACAGACCAGGCAAACATCATATCTTGCCACTCTTTTTCAGTAGGCTGGCGTTTGCTGACCACTTTGCACATCTCTCGTGTTAAAATATGGTCATCGCGCTCTTGAACCAATAAGCCGCCACTGACGCGTTTGAAGTCTAGCCCACCCTGCACAGGAGCAACTGATGGCGCGAGCAAAACGCGCAAATTCTTTTTAACACTCAATGTTTCCAAAGCTTCTTCAGAGAAACCTGGTGCAATCACGACTTCCATAAAGGTTTGGGCAATGAGTGATGCCGTTTCATTATCCAAAGGTTGATTAAATGCTGCGATACCACCAAAGGCAGATGTGCTGTCGGCGGCGCGTGCACGTTCATACACTTCGGCTTGTTTACCACCCACTGCTACACCACAAGGGTTGGCATGCTTGACAATCACGGCTGCATTTTCAGAAAAGTCACGTACGCAGGCAAAAGCTGCATCAGCATCAGCGATATTGTTGTAAGAAAGCGCTTTGCCTTGCAAGACTTCACAATCAGCAAGGGAAGTTACAGGGTCTTCAACATCAGCATAAAATGCACCAGCTTGATGGGGGTTTTCACCATAACGAAGCTCATCAGCCGTTTTAATAAACTGGCGCGTAAAAATATCAGGGAATGTGCGTTTGCTGCCATCAGTATTAAGCGAGGAAAAGTGATTGGCAATCGCACCATCATAGGCTGCGGTGTGGGCATAGGCTTTGACGGCAAGACTACGGCGTTTGTTCACATCCAAAGAGCCATCTTGCATGGATGCAATCACCATATTATAATCAGAAGGGTCAACCACAATGGTGACAAATTCATGGTTTTTGGCAGCAGCACGAACCATGCAAGGGCCACCAATATCAATGTTTTCAATGGCATCAGTGATGGTACAATCTTCTTTGGCAACTGCTTCACGGAAGGGGTATAGGTTAACGCACACCACATCAATACGCTCAATACCATGCTCTTTCATAGATGCCAAGTCGCCTTCGTTGTTTCGGCGCGCAAGAATCCCACCATGCACTTTAGGGTTTAAGGTTTTGACACGCCCATCCATCATTTCAGGAAAGCCTGTGTAGTCGGACACATCACGCACTTCAATGCCTGCTTCGCGCAGCAATTTTGCAGTGCCCCCCGTGGAAAGCAGGCTAAAGCCTTGTGTAATCAATTGTCTGGCAAAGTTTTCAATGCCTGTTTTGTCGGAGACACTTAATAAGGCGTACTGGATAGGCGTAGACATAGATGTTGTTCCTCATAGGTTTAAAATAAGGCAGCGCAAGCTACGTATCAAAAGAGTAAGTGCAATGGAAACCCCTATGTATAATTGTGATACAAGTTACAGATGAGGTGTAGCCTTTCTCAACGCTTAGGTTTAGATTGCGCACATGGCATTGACGAAACAAGAAATGATGCAAGCTTATAAAGATTTAATCGCAGCTTACCCTGAAGATCTGCGTATTGCCCGCCCTTTGATTCAAATGTTGCAGGCAAGAGGGGATATAGAGGCAGCTCGAAATCTTGCCATGGAGATGGCTAGACGCATGGTTTCATTGGGATATTCAAGTTACGCACTTGCCTTTTTAAGCCTTTGTGAGCAGTTGGGTCATCCTGATACAGATGAAATTGAGTCGATGAAAACCATTGCCGAGTTAACACTGGGTTCGCCACCACAAGCCTTAAGTGAGGCAGGTAAAGTTTTTTCCTTGATTGAGGCACTTTCGGACTCCGAGTCCCAAGAGTTTCTTCGTCAAGGCACTTTGCGCAAGGTGAAAAAAGGTGAAGTGATTGTTAAGCAAGGCGAAGTTAGTCATAACTTTTATTTGATTCTTGAAGGTGAAGTCCATGTGCAGGTGGATACCAAGTCAGGTGAGCATTTTGAAGTTGGCTCACTAAAACAAGGTGATTTCTTTGGTGAAGTTGCGTGTATTTATCAATTGCCGCGTACGGCAACGGTAGAGGCCTTTGTGGATTCAACATTGTTAGAATTTTCGGATAAAACAGTGGATGCAATGGTGCATATGTCTCCCATTGCTGGTGATA
>JALSZC010000244.1 GCA_027059605.1 Ghiorsea sp.
TACAGGTTGTGGTGCAGCAGCGGTGGCCATAGTTTGACGCGAAATGCGCACTGTGCTTTCACCTTCTGTAACCTCAATTTCTGTGACATCGCTTTGTTGTACCAAGCGAATAAGCTTGCGAATTTCTGAAATGTCCATGTTCTTAATCTCCTAGATGTTATTTGGTAATTGTTTGGTTTAACTGGTGGTGCAGACCGCGTAAGGCAAGGCTATATGAATGTGCTCCAAACCCTGCAATAACACCTGTAGCAACATCAACCAGCATAGACTTGTGCCTAAATGTTTCCCTGCGATGAATGTTTGATAGGTGTACCTCAATAAAAGGGATTTTTATCGCCAATAAAGCATCACGGATAGCAATACTAGTATGGGTGTATGCAGCGGGGTTGATAATAAGACCATCAACATTTAAGTGTTGAATTTTGTCTACGATTTCACCTTCGTGGTTGCTCTGAAATGAAGTCACGCGTATATCAAGTGTATCACCCAATGCAATCAGCTCTTCATCAATATCTGTTAAGGTTTGGTTGCCATAATGCCCAGGCTCTCGTGTGCCTAGCATATTGAGGTTGGGTCCGTGAATCACTTGGATATGTAAATTGCTCATGATGTTGCCGTCCATGTTTGTTGTAGTGCAAGCAGCTCCCTATCATCAGAGGCATCAAGCAATAATTGGGCTAACATGGCAAGTGCTGCGGCTTGTTCATCTTGCGCCCAAAGTAATTTTGCCATGCGCTTAGAAACGGGTAAATCCGTTTGTAACTCGATATTGGTTTCTTTAAGCTTAATCACACGGCGCAAACATACCTTGGCTTCGTCAAGTTGTCCTTGTCGATTCAATATTGCAGCTAAAATATGCCAAGTTTCAGGCTCTGCTGGGGCAAATTCGATAACTTCACGCAACAATTCTTCGGCAAGGGTTAAATCTTTGTTTTCAATGGCATCTTTAGCTGCTTGTAAACCTTTTTTAACACCTAACCAAATGCGTGGTTTTTCAGGTTTATCTGTTTGGGTTTGTGATGAAGATGCATCCAAACCTTCCATATTGTCTGTAGAAGCTGCTAACATGCGGCTTATATTAGGCATGAATTGAAGGGCGGTCAAATCAAACATCAAAGATAATGCCGTGGTTTTAAGTGTTTTTTAAGCAAAAGTTAGTTAAAATTGATAAAAAAGGCTTTTTTTATGAAAATTATACTTAATGGGGAAGCTCGGGATATATCTGCGGCTAATATTGCAGATTTGATTGCTGAGTTGGGTTTGGAAACACGTATGTTGGCTGTTGAGCGCAATTTGGAAGTGGTTTCTAAAAGTGCATATGCAGATACGAAACTGCAAGAAAATGATAGGATAGAAATTGTCCACATGATTGGTGGTGGCTGAGGATATGATGAAAAAAGATACGTTTAAAGTAGGTACATACGAATTTACATCACGATTGATTGTGGGTTCAGGTAAATATAAAGATTTTGAAACCACCAGGCTGGCAACTGAAGCATCGGAAGCTGAAATGATTACTGTGGCAGTGCGCCGAGTAAACATTACGGATGCAGGTAAAGAAAATCTACTTGATTATATCGATCCAAAAAAATACACGATTTTACCCAATACAGCAGGTTGTTTTAATGCGGAAGATGCTGTGCGCACCCTAAGGTTGGCTAGGGAAGCTGGCGGCTGGGATTTGGTCAAGCTTGAAGTATTGGGTGATACGCAAACTTTGTATCCCAATGTGGTAGAAACCATCAAAGCTGCTGAAGTTTTAGTAAAAGAAGGTTTTCAGGTCATGGTGTATACCAATGATGACCCGATTGTGGCAACTAAACTTGAAGATGTGGGTTGTGTAGCTGTGATGCCGCTGGGCAACCCGATTGGTTCAGGTCGCGGGCTAGCGAATCCTTTCAATATCCGTGTGATTAAAGAAAGAGCGAATGTGCCCATTGTGGTGGATGCTGGCATAGGCACTGCTTCTGATGCAGCCAAAGCTTTGGAGCTGGGCGCAGATGCAGCACTCATCAATACTGCGATTGCCGAAGCCAAAGATGAATGTTTGATGGCAGAAGCCATGCGTGATGCTGTGCGCGCAGGTCGCAAAGCATTCCTCGCTGGGCGTATGCCTAAACGTTCCTTCGCTTCAGCGTCATCGCCCACAGA
>JALSZC010000245.1 GCA_027059605.1 Ghiorsea sp.
ATGGTGGTATTCCTGCCCCACTCAACTATCGCGGTTTTCCAAAATCTGTATGCACATCGGTCAATCATGTGGTTTGCCACGGTATTCCCGATAAGAAAAAGCTTAAAGATGGCGACATCATCAACGTGGATGTCACCACCATTATTGATGGTTGGCATGGTGATACCAGCAAAACTTTTTATGTGGGTAAACCCAAGGTTCGTGCCCAAAAGCTGACAGAAGTTGCCCGTGAAGCCTTACAAATCGGCATTGATGTGGTCAAACCAGGTGCAACTTTGGGTGATATAGGCTATGCTATTCAAAGCTTTGTTGAAAAGAACAGATTTAGTGTGGTGCGTGAGTATTGCGGGCATGGTATTGGTCGTGTTTTCCATGAAGAACCACAAGTCGTTCACTTTGGTAAACAGGGTGAAGGCATGGAAATCAAAGAAGGCATGGTTTTTACCATTGAACCCATGGTGAATGCTGGTAAGCACACTGTCAAAGTACTCAATGATGGATGGACTGTGGTAACACGAGACCGAAGTTTATCCGCACAGTTTGAACACACGATTGCTGTTCGTAAAGACGGAGCAGAAATTTTAACATTACCAACCATCAAGGGGTAAATACAATGAAAAATGTATGGATGCTTATCACAGTTGTCGCTTTAACTTTATCACCCATCTGGGCACATGCAGGCTCTAATATAAAAAGACCTTCTTTATCTGAAAAAGAAGTATCCATTTTACATTTAAACCTGATTCGCAACCACTTTGATGCCGCAGCACATAAGCGTTCATTCTTTTCATCTAGCTCTGAATTAAATGATACATTATTACAAGATATTAGCTTATTCCTTAAGCAATATAACCACTTACCCATTGCTGCTGATGCTTTATTTCTCAAAGGTCGTATCTTATTAAACCAAGGTGAAGAAGAAAAAGCTGCAGTTGCATGGCTACAAGTTTTATATGAATACCCTCACTCCGAAACCGCAATTGGTGCCAAACAACGCTTGCTTATTTTAATCGAAAAAGACTGGGATGATTACGCAAAAGAAGTCACAGCTATCATCAACCATAAAGTCAAAGGTAAAAAAGCAGCCCGCTTATTAAGCCTTATCAAGCAGCTTTATAAAATTGATGATAAAGATGTAAATAAAGCTTTGGCTGATTTACAAATTCAATTCCTTTCACGTTTCCCCAACTACCCTTATGTTGATGAAGTACAAATATTATACGCACATAATATTGCAACCACATCAGCCAAAAGTGGGGTATTTGCCTTTGAAAAGCTACTTACTTTATACCCCAATAGCGCATACCGCGCTGAAGCCTTGTTAGCTACAGCAGACCTGCAACAAAAATCACTGAAACAATATGATAAAGCAGTTACTAATTACAAAAAACTTATTCGTGAATATCCACGTCATACATTGGTGAAACGCGCATACAAAAACCTCGCTTTGATTCAAGAAAAACACCAAAAAGATTATAAAGGTGCAGTGCAAAGCCTGAATAAAATTATCCAACTTTTCCCTAAAGATGAAATGTCACTTTGGGCACTACAAACAGCAGCAGACCTACAGGAGGGAAAACTTAAAGACCCGCTTGCAGCAGTACAAAGCCTAAGAAAACTGGCAAAAATGTTCCCTACACATGAAAAAGAAGCTATCGAAGCTTTAAAAGATGCAGCAAAAATTGCACGCAAGAAATTAAAAGACAACGCTTTATACACTCAAATTTTACAACAAGTGGTTAAAGACTTCAGTAAAAGCGAAGCCGCACCGCGTGCATTGTTTGATTTAGCAGACTTTACCGAAAAGAAAATGAATAACCCTAAAGCTGCACAAGATTATTATTTACAATTAATACGCCAATATCCAACCCATAAACTTGCTAAAAAAGCACGTGAACGACTGTATTAACTGGGAATGGTAAAACAATTAAATATCACTGCGGATACAAATATTTGGGGTGTTGAGGATGCTTTTTCACATCTTAGTGATATAAAAGTAAACCTTAACACCTTGGCGTTACCTGAAATAAACCCACAACAACTTCAACATACCGATGTATTATTAACGCGCTCTGGCATCCAAATTGATGAGGCTTTATTGCATGGTTCTCCTGTGCGTTTTGTGGGCACGGCAACCATTGG
>JALSZC010000246.1 GCA_027059605.1 Ghiorsea sp.
ACACCTGATTTTCGTATTGTGCACTTTAAAGGTAACCCCCGTTTAATTGGACAAATTATGCCTGTGAAAATTACATCAGCTTATAATATGTCATTAAGGGGTGAGTTGCTCATTGAAGATTAAAGAGCCTGTTTTATTTGAGTGTAGTGAGCTTGATGCTGCAACATTGGCTCTGTTTTGTGGCACGAACAACGAACATATCAAAAAAATTGAAGATACATTTCATGTTAGTTTGCGTGGTCAAATGGGCAAATGGTTTATCTTGGGCGAGCAAGCTGCAGATGCTGTGTTAGCACTTGAAGCCTTGAAACATCAAGTGAGCCAAGGCAAGATGGAAAAACAAGGCGTGGAAGATATGTTGCGCGAATTTCGGAGCGGTGCAGTGTCAGAAGAAAGTTATGATGAAAAGGTGAATGCGATTGTACTGGCAGCAGGGCGTAGGAATATTCAGGGCAAAACACCGAATCAGCGTAAATATATACAAACCATTGCCAATAAAACATTAAGCATTGGTGTAGGTCCTGCGGGCTGTGGTAAAACGTATTTGGCAGTGGCACATGCGGTTGTAGCCTTGCAAACACACCAAGTTGAGAAAATTATTTTAACACGACCTGCTGTAGAAGCAGGTGAAAACCTTGGTTTTTTGCCTGGTGATTTGCAGCAAAAAGTTGACCCTTATTTGCGCCCACTTTTTGATGCGCTTTCGGATATGTTAGGCACAGAAAAAATGGCTACACTTATGGAGCAAGGGGTGATTGAAATTGCACCCTTAGCCTATATGCGTGGGCGTACACTCAATGATGCCTTTGTGATTTTGGATGAAGCACAAAATACAACCAAGGCACAAATGAAAATGTTTTTAACCCGCCTTGGTTTTGGCTCAAAAATGGTGGTGACTGGTGATGTAACACAAGTGGATTTACCACGTGAGCAAGATAGCGGTTTATTACAAGTGTTGACGGTATTGGCTGGAGTGAAGGATATTGGTATTTGTCGCTTGAGTGCTGAGGATGTGGTTAGGCATAGGTTGGTTGAAAGCATTGTGCAGGCTTATGATAAACATGATTGATATGATTGTAGATGATGATGTTTCATCACTGGTTTCACAGCAACATATTGAAAAAGCAGTGAAAGTGAGTTGTTTAGCAGCAAAAAACATCACACAACCAAATGTATGTATTCGTTTTTCCAGTGATGAAGTGGTGCAGCAATTGAACGCGCAATGGCGCGATAAAGATAAAGTGACTGATGTGTTATCCTTTCCCATGCAAGATGGGGGTAGTTTTGATGCTGATGAATCGCTTGGTGACATTATTTTAGCAGTGCCCTTTGTGCAATCAGAAGCCAAACGTCTCAACTTACCTGTAGAGGCTCATAGTATACATTTGATAGTGCACGCGACATTACATTTGTTGGGTTATGACCATATTGCTGACGATGAAGCACAAGTCATGCAGCAGTTAGAGAATCAGGTGATGTTGAAGCTTGGTTTACACCTACCATACCCTGAAGAGGTGAATTGATGAGTCAATGGCGTTGTAAATTACGCAAGAAAATACTGGATTGGTTGCGCCCTGGTGAAACAGAGGAAGAGTTGTTAAATATTGTGCAACGTGCTGAATTTATTCGTTCAGATGAGCAAAGACGCATGTTAATTCAGGCTGTAGAGTTTCATGATACACGGGTGCGAGAAATCATGACACCACGCTCACATCTGCATACCATAGACTTATCCATTTCAGCAGCAGATTTAGAAGAAGAAATCATGAATGCCAAAGTTACACGGTTACCCGTGACGGATGGTGATTTGGATAAGGTTGTTGGTGTTGTTTACCTTTGGGATTTGTTTGCTGCACGCATTAAGAATCAACCCATTGTTTTG
Source organism: Ghiorsea sp. (assembly GCA_027059605.1). GTDB lineage: Bacteria > Pseudomonadota > Zetaproteobacteria > Mariprofundales > Mariprofundaceae > Ghiorsea. Next base: position 1,883 of record JALSZC010000246.1, read on the forward strand.
TCGGACATGTTGCGTCCATGCCCTAAAATATCAGAGTTGCAACGGGTTGCTGGTTTATTGTCAGAAATGCGTGAAGGCAGCCATATTGCTATTGTACAAGATGAGTTTGGTGGCACGGCGGGCTTGGTGACGCTCTCTGATTTGTTGGAAGAAATTGTTGGCTCCATTGATGAAGATACCCAAGAAGATGATGCAGGTATTACACGGCTTGAGAATGGTGATATTGAAGTCTTGGCTCGTGTACACATTGAAGAGCTTGCCCAGGCTTTGAACATGGACTTTGCTGAGGGTGATTACGATACTGTGGCAGGGCTGATTACCAGTGAACTTGGGCGCATCCCTGTAAGTCGAGAGCGTGTGCAGATTGCAGGGTTGAATATGGTGATTGTTGAGGCAGACCCAAGGCGAGTGATACGCGTTCGTATTCGTCCAAAAACGCAAGATTGATGTATGATTTATTTATTTTCTATAGCATTAAACAATTTGCAAAAGAGGTTATACAAGCAAAAAAATGAACAATAAAATTGCAGTATTAGCCTCAGGCAAAGGAAGTAATTTAAAGGCAATCTTAGAAGCTATTGAGCGCGGTGATTGTTGTGCAAAAGTTGAAGTGGTGATTTGCAACAAAGTGGATGCAGGTGCATTGCAAATTGCTAAAAAGGCAAGGGTGCCTCATGTTTATTTTATCAACCCAAAAGATTATGCAGACCGTGAAGCATTTGATGCAGCGTGTAGTCAAGTCATCCAAGATGCTGATTGTAAGCTGATTGTATTGGCTGGTTATATGCGTATTTTATCCGAAAGGTTTATTCAGACTTTTCCACAACAAATTATTAATATTCATCCTTCTTTGCTCCCATCTTTCATTGGGGCCGATGCTGTAGGTGATGCACTGCGTTATGGGGTAAAGGTTTCAGGCTGTACGGTGCATATTGTCACAAAAGAACTAGACAGCGGCCCTATACTTGCTCAATCTTGTGTGCCTGTGTTCACTGAAGATGATGATGCTTCACTGCATGCTCGGATTCAAGAAAAAGAATATGAGATTTATCCTGAAGTGATTGATAAACTTATAAAAGACAGTTGAGGGAGTGGAAATGTTAAAATATGTATTAGGTTTGTTGTTATTACTACCACATTTAGCGATGGCTGGAGAGGCTCGCAACGTCAATTTTGCAGCATTTCAGAAAGTGGATAAAGGCTTTGAGTTTGAAGCAGTTGTAGAAGGTAAATTTAGTGATTTTATTGCGGCAATGCGTGGTTCACAAATTCTTGCCTTAGCGCACACAGCAGGTGCTATTGATGGGGATGTGATTACTTTGCAGACCAGTGTGTTGCGTGACGAGTCAGGTAACCTTGGTGATTTTGGTATTGATTGCCAATTAAGCTTTAAAGATGAAAGTGTAGGTAGTGATCCGTCATATTTACTTGGTGGTCTTTGCAAAGTTATTCAAGTTGGGCGCGGTAAGAATGTTCGTGATACCTTGTTTATCCCACATACCAATATCCCAGATACTTCGCAAGGTTTTGATGGTTGGTTTATGTTGGATGAAGATGAAAAAACAGGGATTGCCTTTTATGCAAATGTAAGTGTATCTGAGTAGTTATTACTGCTGAATTTGATTCGTACCATAGTTTAATGCATAGTGGCTTAGTCCTTGGAGGGTTTTATGTTTAAATATTTATTGGTTTTTCTGTTGTTTGTTCCAAGCTTAAGCTTTGCAGATGAGGTTAGGAGTGTGAATTTTGCGGCATTTCAGAAGGTGGATAAAGATTTTGAATTTTCGCCGATTGTGGAAGGCACGTTTAGTGATTTTATTGCGGAGATGGAGGGCTCACAAATTCTTGCCTTGGTACACACAGCAGGTGCAGTGGATGGTGATGTAATTACCATGCAGACCAGTGTATTGCGAGATGAGTCAGGTAGCCTTGGCGATTTTGGTGTGGATTGTCAGCTAAGCTATAAAGATGAGAGTACCAAAGAAGATACTTCGTTTTTATTGGGTGGTCTTTGTAAAATTATTAAAGTAGGGCGTGGTGAAAACCTTCGCAAAACATTGTTTATTCCACATACAAATATCCCTGATACTTCACAAGGTTTTGATGGTTGGTTTATGTTGGATGAAGATGAAAACACGGGCATTGCTTTTTACGCCAATGTGAGTGTTGAACACTAACATCGTACAACAATATTGAACTTTTTAATTAAAGGTCTAAGCTAAAGCTTAGACCTTTTTTATGTGTTTATTTACCAATACAAAATTCAGAAAAAACTTTGTCGAGAATAAACTCTACATCACCAATACCAAGGATTTCACCAAGCGTAGACCATGCTCTGCGCCATTCCATGGCTGTTAAGTCAATCATTTCTTCTCGTCCAAGCATGTCTAAACCTGCTTGAATATGCGCTAGAGATGCTTCAAGTGCTGCTCTATGTCGTGATGAAGTGATTAAGGCAGCCTCATCGCTTAGGTCAACGTCTCCAAGTTGTTTTGCCATGGTCTCAACCAGTGCTTCTAAACCTTGGTTTTTTTTGATAGAGATAGGCAAAAAGCCATCAGCATCAAAAGATGCATTTTTATCAACCTTATTCATGATTTTTAAGTGGATATGAAGGTTTTCAAAGTGTGTTTCAGGCTTCCACGTTTCAGGGCGTGATGCATCGGCTATAAAAATGACCAAATCTGCCGTTTCTGCAGTTTGTTTGGCGCGTTTCACCCCTTCCTGTTCCACAATATCATCGGTATGGCGCAAGCCTGCAGTGTCGGTAAGGCGGATAGGAATACCATCCGCTTCAAAATCCACTTCAAGGGTGTCACGTGTGGTGCCTGCAATATCCGTGACAATAGCTCTGTCACGACCAGATAATGCATTTAATAAACTGGACTTACCAACATTGGGTTCACCAACAATAGCCACGGTTGCCCCTTCAAATAGCCTCTCACCAAGTTTGCTGTTGAGTTGCTGCTGGATAGGTGTGATGAGTTCATGCTCAACACGTTGCCGTAACTGCCCATAAAAGAGTTCGGGCACTTCATCCTCAGGGAAATCCAGGCAGGCTTCTACATGCGCCACTACAGATGTTAAATTATCCATATATTGGGATATACGACGACCAAATGTGCCATCCAATTGTTTTTGCGCTTGTTTGGCAGCTCTTAGGGTCGCTGCATCAATACATGCCACTACAGCTTCAGCTTGGGATAAATCGATCTTGCCATGCTCCACTGCACGACGGGTAAACTCACCAGGCTCTGCGGCACGACAGCCAAGCTCTAATGTACGTTCAAACAATGCTTTAAGCAGCATGGGGCTACCATGCGCTTGCAATTCAACAGTATCTTCACCTGTATAAGAGTTAGCACCTGCAAAATAAATGGTTAAGCCATGATCAATAGTTTCACCTTGAGCATCATACCAGTGGTGAAAGTGAGCAAAGCGGGGTGTAAATGGTTTGTCGCGTTGGCAAAGCTTTAAGGCGATACTGGCAGCTTGAGCCCCTGATAAACGGATGATGCCAATGCCCCCCCGACCATGTGGGGTAGCAATTGCAGAAATCGTATCATTCACTGTGAACAGTTATAACCGCCAGCATTTAATCAACATTCATGCTTTTCATCACCAAACGTTGCTGGATGATGGAAAGAATATTATTGGTTACCCAGTAAAGTACGAGACCTGCAGGGAAGAACAAGAACATTGCTGTCATAAACAATGGTAAGAACTTCATCACCTTGGCTTGCATCGGATCAGTTGGTGCAGGGTTAAGTTGCATTTGGATAAACATGGACACACCCATTAACACAGGAAGAATGAAATATGGGTCTTGCACCGATAAGTCTTGAATCCAACCATAAAATGGCGCTTGACGTAACTCAATAGAAATAAGTAACACTTTATAAAGTGCGAAGAATACAGGCATTTGTGCTAAAATAGGTAGGCAGCCACCCAGTGGGTTTACTTTATTTTTCTTATACAATGCCATGACTTCTTGACCCATTTTTTGTCTATCATCACCATAGCGATCTTTCAGACGTGCCATTTCAGGCTGAAGTTTGCGCATGTTCGCCATAGAACGATAGCCGCTTTGGGTTGGAACAAACAAGATGGCTTTAAGCGCAAGCACCATCAAAATAATAATTACACCATAATTGGGAATATATTGATGCAACCAAAGCATCACTTCGTGTAGTGGTTTAGCGATAACTGTAAACCAACCAAAATCAACAGCACGTTCAAGTCCCACACCAAGCTTTTCTAATGCTGGTACAGATTTAGGACCAATAAAGATATTATTTTCAAAGACCATATCGCCATTGTCCACCACACCATCATGAATCATGCCTGCTTGATATGCTCTACCATCACCTTTGAAATAATAACGGTAGTGTTCTTCTTGGTCTGCAGCATAAATGGTGTTCATGAAATAGCGGGTCATCATGCCTGTCCAGCCGCCAACGGATGCAAATTTCTTCTCGCCCGTTTCATCCAATTCATCATAAGTGACTTCGATTAAGTCACCGTTGAACAAGCCAATCGGACCATCATGTTCATTGTAATTTTTCGTTGCAGGTTCAATAGGATTTTTCTCGACGACTTGTAAGTATAGTTTTAGACCAGCACCACCTTTGATACGATCTTGAGTTTTGAGAACATATGAACCTTGTTCTAAAGTGTAAGTACGTTGCCAGATATAACCATCGCTCAATTTACCCTCAAATTGAGCCACTATTGTACCATTATTGTCTTGTAGTGACACAAGCTTGAAGGGTTCAACTAATTTTTGTGTAAGTACGCCACTGTTGATATAGGCTTGGTGAAACTCATTTTGTAAAAGAAGTTTGATTTTTTCGGGGTTATCGAGTGCTTGTTGGTATTGCAGCAGTGTGGCTTCAGTTAACCAACCGCGGGCATTGATTTTTAGTGATAATACATCATTGCCAAACTCAGAAATAATGTTGGTTGCTAAAACCTCTTTGTTTGCTACAGGTTTGGTGACGTTTGTTTGTACTGGGTGACCGGATGTTTGTGCTGTTTCAGCTAGTGGTGCTGTCGTATGTTCAGCATCGGTTGGAGCTGTAACATCTTGTTGTGTTACAGGTTTTACAATTTCTTGTTGTGGAAACATCCAGCTCCAAGCCATGAGAACAAACATGGAAAGTGCAAAAGCTAAAATCAGGTTTTTGTTGTCCATTCGATAAATCCTATACGTTTAAATATATTGAAAAAGGTTACTGCTCACGGCAGCGGGTCGTAACCATGACATGATGAGAACGGATGGCAACGTAGAATACGTTTGAGTGCCAACCAACCACCTTTGATGGCTCCGTATTTTTGCAATGCTTCAAGCGCATACTCCGAACAAGTGGGCATAAAGCGACAGCGCGAAGGCAGCATGGGTGAAATAATATAGCGGTAAAACTGTACTATTTTGATTAAAATCCATTGCATATTAAATACGGCTAAGCAGCTTATCAAAGCAAGCATTCATGGTATGCTCTGAGACGTAGTTGCTTTGTAGTTGGGGTGTTGGTATTGCCAATATATCCATGCTTTGATTACGAATGGGATGTTGGCGAAATGCACTTCTTAAGCATCGCTTGAGGCGATTGCGTTGCACAGCATTGCCATACTTTGTAGATACAGCAAGCCCCAAACGTGCATGATTACAGGCATTTGGGGCTACTATCAAATTCAATCCTAAAACTCTAAAACGTTTGCCTTGTTTCATTCGCGCAAAATCAGCTTTACTGATTAAACGGAATGCACGTGGAAAATCTGTTTTTATGCAGATAGACGTTTGCGACCTTTAGCACGGCGACGGTTAAGCACTGCGCGACCACCACGAGTTGCCATGCGAGCACGGAATCCACATGTGCGAGCGCGACGAATACGACTTGGTTTGTATGTAAAACTCATTTGAAACTCCTACTAATCCGAAAAAAGGAAGCGCATCATAATCTTAGAAGATTCAGTGTCAATCACTTGTCTGTGTTCATACACCTTACAGCCTTACAAAGAACGGTAAGGCAATAAGTGCATACACATTGGTAACAAATGATAGGGGAATACGATTAAGGTAATGCCAGCAATAAGTGGAGCAATGGCTTCCTACTTTTTCCATACAAGAAAAAGCCAAGTCAATGCCGCCAAAGAGTACGCTCAAAATGATTTGGGAGATGTTGTTTATAGCGTCCCCTTATTCCTAAAATTGTTTAGGTCCGACAGGTATCCTAGATACATTTTAAAAAACGTGAATTAGGGCGTGGTTTGTTTCTTCAGCGTACGTTGGTTGATAGCTCGGAATATAAATTCAATAGCAAGTGCGCTGATAAAAGCACCCAGCAGATAATAAGTTATGAAAGGTATGTTCTGTTGGGTATGGTATAATGTTAATCCTGCAATACTAAACAT
>JALSZC010000247.1 GCA_027059605.1 Ghiorsea sp.
TTAAGTTATCAGAAAAATCAGTGCCATAACCCAGTGTGATAAGCTGCCTATCATTACCAGGTAAACGGGGTGAAAAATCAGTTGGGTTGGTAGGCGTTGGATCATAAGTATAACCAACCCTAGCACGTGTATCATCTGAATATGCCCACTCAGCACCCAAACGCACAGCAACAGTAGCTTTCCAACCTTCAGGAATCGTTGACTGTGAACCTGTAAGCGCATTCAACGCAGAGGGGTCATAATTGATTTCAATTTTATCAAACCTAGCCCAGTTTACCCTATCAAGTTGTGCACTTAGTATGACATTGGGTATACTAGCATAAGCCAACGACAGACTTAAAATATCAGGGAATGTTACGGCTGTTGTCGCATTTGCACCAATACCATCCAAGCTCAACACCGCAGCATCAGGGCCACCTACTCCCGTACCTGTAATATCAACTTTCACACTCGTTCGGTAACTGCCACCAACACGCCAAGCACTGGTTTTATATAAAAATGCAACATTGCCACCAAAACCATCACCAGAACCGCCAATACGCAGCAAATCACTATTCAAATGTACTTTAAATGCATTATAATACGAAACACCTGCTGCCACGGAAAAATGTTCATTCACTTGATAAGCAATATTTGGATTAATGTGTACCGCTTGAATTTCAGAAAAAGTCACGGCCTTACCTGCTGCTGCAACTTGTGTAAAGGGTGCGCCAGAACCCGTCCAGTCCACAGATAGACCAAACGGCGAGTTAATACCCAAACCATAACTTAGTTTAGAATTCCCCTCACCATAGCGTACATAAGCCTGAGGAATCACATGCAAACCTTTTTTCGCAGAGTACGTCTGTCCACCTGTTTCAAAATCATTAAGTGGGTACACCAGTGTACTGCTTACTGCCGCATTGTTTTCTTGAAACGATAAACCGGCAGGGTTAAACCAGTTGGCAGAAGCATCATCAGCGATGGCACCAAAAGCATTACCCATACCCATGGCTTTGGCTCCTTGTTCAGGAATCATAAACCCACTGGCAAAGGCTTGAGAAGTTAGAAACGCAGTTGCAGCACATAGAATAGAAGCTTGTCTAATATATTTCTTCATATCATTCATGGTATTACTCCGTTACCGCTGTATCACTTGTAATCACTGCGCCACCAACTAAGAAAGTAGCAGTATCTGTTTGCATGGCAGTGGTTGCTGCCGCAGAGTTTGTTGGATCTAAAAATGAGCTATGTGAACCTGCTGTATAGTTTACAAAACCATTGCCCGCTTGAGGTGATGCGACTACACCTAACGCCCAAGCATTGGCATTCTGTGTTGCTAGGTTTCCACTCACTTGTTTTAAACCCAAATTTAAGGATAACGCATCGGTTTGTGCATTGGGCACCACACCATCAGGCGTTGTTTTCAGAAGGAAAATGCCTTTGCTTGCCGCTAACGCGGCGTAATTCAAAGGATCACCATCATCGACTACCGTTTGTGCAGCAAAGAAAAACGCAGCATATTCAGGTGTACCTACTAATACAGGAGGAGTTGCTCCTGCAAGCCCCGCATTCACAACAGGGCTAAACGCGCCTGAATTTTGCAAAATAGTGGCATAATCACCACCTGGGTTTGCCAATACATACTTATTAATATCTGTTGCAGGCATGACCCCTGCCAAGACTGTGCCTAAAATACCACCATTGGAATGTCCCACAAAAACTAAAGGTACGGTTGTATCCAAGTCTGGTGCATCTGCACCTGGGGCTCCATTTGTATTGGAAACCACATCCAAGGTAGATACTTTAACAATATTTGCTAAGTGAATTAAATCTGCAACCGATTGACGAATGTTATCCCGCGAGGTCAACAAAGATGCAAGGTTGAGGTAGTGTGTTCCACTTGTATCCGCCACACCATCAGGACCTGGTGCACCCGTTGTATTATTGACCAAGTCCAAACCAAATGTTCTGTCGCCATGCAACACAGCATCAATAGCAATCGTTGCATAGCCAGCACTTGCAAGCGTATTGGCTATACCAAATATCGCTGTCTTATCCACAGTAAATCCATGTTGAAAAATGGCAACTTTCCAAGGGCCCGCTGTGTTAGGAATAGTAAGCAAGTAGTTTACAT
>JALSZC010000248.1 GCA_027059605.1 Ghiorsea sp.
TCGTTTTCCTATTTTGATATGACTGCGTTTAGGATGATTAGGTTTTTTTTCTAAGTCTTCAAAGGCAGACCACTCTCTGACGCCACCATCTAATATCTTAACTTGCTTCATATTAAAGCCATATAGGTCAAGTAAAAAGAAAACCCTTGAAGCCAAGGCTGTGGCGGAGTCATCATAAATCACAATGGTTGAGTTCTTTTTAACTCCCCATCTTCTCAGTGTGTTTTGAAACTGTTTACGAGATGGAAGGCGCATTAAAGGATTGGCAAAGTTATCCCCTAAATCGGCAAATCGTTCAACTTGAATGGCACCAGGAATATGTCCCACTGTTAAATAACGGTGAGGGTGATAGCGCACTTCAAGTAGAACAAGATTTTTATCATTTAGGTGTTCTGATAGCCAATCTGTGTCTACTAAAAAGCTTCTGCCAAGTGTACTTGAATCGCTTGCTTGAGCACTTTGGCTTAATGGAATCAGCAGTACAATAAAAAATAAGATGAGTTTTTTCATAATGAATATCTCTTGATTAAAAAGAGGGGGCAAGCGTTGCCCCCAAAGAACAAACAACTTTTTGAGTGAGTAAAGAGCCATTAGAGCTATTGATAGCTTTCCTCTCACTCAGGTATTAAGCTTGATGTTAATAGCCAAATTTGGCATTGATTCCCATGGTAGTGGTTGCATAGGTTTTGGAACCAGTATCACGGTTATTGTAGGCAATGAATAACTCAGATTTTTTATTCAGCATATATTTAGCCCCTAGGCTATAGGTAGTGGAGTCAGTTTTATAATAGGAGCTGCTATTGGATGAGTTGGTGCCATAAGTGGCAATTAACTTGGCATGCCCCAATTTATAGATTCCATTGATATATTGGTTGGTTCCTAGGTTTAAACCCGTTACATCTTCATAAAAAACAGCGACAGAGTGCCCTTTAGCTGTCTTATATCTTAAAGCGGCTTGATAACCTGTCCCATTGGTGACTTTTCCAGCCGCCTTAGTATTTGATAACTTTTTCCCTCCGTTAGCATTTAAAGTAATGCTATCAGCTGAGAAAAACCAAGTCTTGTTTGAAAAACGCACACCAAATCCAGAGGCATTGCCACCTACATAACTATTGATTGGGCCTGCATTATGAAGAGAACCTTTACCCCCTGGAGTTCCTGTTCCTGGTGAAGCATTTCCTTCTTTATCAAATTGGGTCGCATAGAAAGCATTGAATTGGATACCATTCACTTTAGGCGAAACATAGTCAATTGCATTATTAAAATAACTTGAGTGTAGTGCAGAAGAACCTTGTTGCCCACCTTGTCTTGATTGAGGGATATTATCATTCCATGGATCAATTTTGGTCAGTGTTGTTTTATAACCCACAGAAGTTCGCCCGAGTCGTAATTTTCCGAGGTTTTTGTTGACCAAGCCCACATACCCTTCACGCCACTCTAATTCAGCGGTTTTTTCATCGGCTGCTCCATAGCGCATTTCTGCCTGATAGATGAGACGGGTATTGGTTAGATTAGTATCTAAGCTTCCTTTGACTCCTAAACGAGAAGAGTTACTTTTTAACCCTAACCCTTTTTTACCATTTCCAAAATCGGAAGAGTTGTTGTCGATTGAAACACGCACTTGTCCATAGACTTTGGTGACATCTTTTGCTTGAGCAAAAGATGGCTGGAAAAGAATGGCAGCCATGCTGGCTGAAAGTAGCGTTAATTGTGTTTTTTTCATTTTTGATACATCCTTTATTAAGAGTTGAAGGTCACCAGCTTTCTGAGCTAACAAGTGTGACGACAGAAGTTGAACTTCTCTATTCTCTTAGGAAGAAGTGTGCCAAAAATAAAACACTTATATTTCAATAGGTTATGAATCCTTGGGTTTTTGTAAACGATGCAAAATGCAATAAGTGTTGCATTTTGCAATGGAGGGATGGGCTGAGATGGACGGGTCAATGAGCTTCAAAATATTGCATAACTTTTGAAACCGATTGATATTTTTGGGGTTGAGGTGGAAAAAAGTTACCAAATTTATACAGCTGATCGATTTGGTCAAATGGAGGGGTTAATAGGGCATTAGAAACCGCATTTTTTAAATCTAGTGGTAGGGTTGCTTTTGCAACTATAC
>JALSZC010000249.1:0-7225 GCA_027059605.1 Ghiorsea sp.
AAAATTGGATTTGTAACGGTATCGGATAGAGCAAGCCGTGGTGAGTATGAAGACTTGGGTGGCCCTGCCATGCTGGCATGGTTTGAGCGTGTTTTATCATCAGAATGGGAAGCGGTATCTCGGGTGATTCCTGATGAGCAGGCTACGATTGAAAATACACTTAAAGTGCTTGCTGATGACGAGGGTTGTTGCTTGATTGTGACCACGGGTGGCACAGGCCCTGCCGTGCGTGATGTAACCCCTGAAGCCACTGAGGCGGTGTGTGAAAAAATGATGCCGGGTTTTGGCGAATTGATGCGGCAGGAATCACTCAAATTTGTACCGACTGCGATTTTATCGCGACAAACAGCGGGGATTCGTGGCAAAGCGTTGATTATCAACTTGCCAGGTAAACCATCAGCTATTGATGATTGCCTCAACGCTGTGTTTCCTGCTGTGCCCTATTGTATTGATTTGATTGAAGGTCCTTATTTGGAGGCTGACCCTGAACAATGCAAGGTCTTCCGCCCCAAAAAGAAATGATTTAAAGTTTGATAAGCTTTTGAAAGCTTCGATGCATAGCATCATTGCCGACAAGCACATCACCTTTTTCTAAATCAATGCTTGCACCATCAAGACCTGTGGCAATGCCACCTGCTTCTTGGATGAGCAACACACCTGCTGCAATGTCCCATGATTTTAGACCAGCTTCCCAGTAGGCATCGATGCGACCAGCGGCAACATATGCCAAGTCTAAGGCCGCAGAGCCGCCACGGCGATAACCATCAGCCGCGCGCATGCAGTTGTCCATACGCTTTTGGAAATCATCCAAGCCTTCACGTTGATAAGGGGGTAAACCCGATGCGAACAGCGCATTTTTAACGTGCTTACATTCGCTGACACGCATACGACGGCGATTTAAAAATGCACCGCCACCATTTTTGGCTTCAAAAGTTTCATCACGGATAGGGTCGTGAATCACGGCAAGCAAAGGTTTACCTTTTTGCCATGCCGCAATGGATACGCAGAAATGCGGATAGCCATGCACAAAATTGGTCGTGCCATCCAAAGGGTCGATATACCATTGAATATCGGCATCAGGATTGGTGGGGGAAGATTCCTCAGCCACAATGCCGTGGTTGGGGTAATGTTTACGGATTTCACTGATAATGATGTCTTCAGCCGCTTTATCGACTTCTGTAACAAAATCACGGTCTTGCTTTTGTTTGATAGTGTAAGAATCAGCCTGCTCATAATGGCGAAGAATCATATCTCCAGCTCGGCGAGCAGCACGGACGGCAACGAATAACATAAGCAATACCTCAGTTTATAAAACTTCCGCATCATATTCATTTTAAGCTGCGCCTGTGTTAAAAATAAAAACCAACATCCTCATTTAGCGTTGCTAAACTGCGGTGCTGCTTTTCATTTTTGCCTTGGCTCGCATCAAAATGAAAGATGATGGCAAAAGTTTTTTGCGTAAAATCAATTTATTTCCAAAGAACTGCGGCATGGTAACAGCTTTGTTGGCAAGTTCACTTCAAATGTGATTTAAGGTAACGTCCTGTCCATGATGTTTTACATTGGGCAACGGTTTCAGGCGTACCAGCAATCACAATCTTGCCACCTTTATCACCACCTTCTGGCCCCATATCCACAATCCAGTCTGCGGTTTTAATCACATCCAAATTATGCTCAATGACAATCACGGTATTGCCTTTGTCCACCAATGTATGCAACACATCAAGCAGCTTGTCCACATCAGCAAAGTGTAATCCTGTGGTTGGCTCATCGAGGATGTATAAGGTGTCGCCCGTTGCTTTTCGTGCCAGTTCTTTGGCGAGTTTTACACGTTGGGCTTCACCACCTGAAAGTGTGGTGGCCGCTTGCCCAAGGCGAATATAACCCAAGCCCACTTGCTGCAAGGTGTTCAACCGATTTTTCAGCGAAGGCACGGCACTAAAAAATTCATAGCCCTCATCAATGGTTAAATTTAGGACTTCATCAATGGTTTTGCCTTTGTAGCGAATGTCTAATGTTTCGCGATTGTAGCGTTTGCCCTGACATGTTTCGCAGCTCACGTATACATCGGGTAAAAAGTGCATTTCTACTTTAATCAGCCCATCACCTTGGCAAGCTTCGCAGCGACCGCCTTTGACATTAAATGAGAAACGTCCAATTTTATAACCACGGGCTCGGGCTTCGGGTACAGCGGCAAAAAGCTCACGGATGGGTGTAAAAAGACCTGTGTAAGTTGCAGGATTGGAGCGGGGTGTTCTGCCGATGGGGCTTTGGTCAATATCAATGATTTTGTCTAACTTGTCTTCACCAATCAATGCAGTGTGTGTACCTATACGCTCAGTTTTTAAACCTTTGGCGTGGGCAAAGGCGCGGTATAATGTGTCCAGTGTGAGCGTGGATTTTCCAGAGCCTGAAACGCCTGTGACGCAGGTAAACCTGCCAATCGGAAATTCAGCGGTGACATTTTGCAGGTTATGTTCTGACGCGCCTGTAATGCCCAGCATAGGATGTTTTTTGGGCACAGGGCGACGTTTAGGGATTTTGATGGACTTGCGACCTGTTAAATAATCAGAAGTGAGTGTTTTCTTTTTCAGGATTTGAGCAAGTGAGCCTTGGGCAACGATTTCGCCACCATGTTCACCTGCATGTGGGCCCATATCCACAATAAAATCTGCAGTGCGAATGGCATCTTCATCATGTTCCACCACAATCACTGAGTTGCCCAAATCGCGTAAACGTTTGAGTGTGCCCAATAACCTATCGTTATCGCGCTGATGCAAACCAATGGATGGTTCGTCCAAAATATACAGCACGCCAACCAAGGCTGAGCCAATTTGGGTTGCCAAACGAATACGCTGGGCTTCGCCGCCTGATAATGTGCCTGCAGTACGGTCTAAACTTAAATAGTCCAACCCCACTTCAATCATAAAACCAAGGCGAGCAGCAATTTCTTCTAAGATTTTTTCGGCAATGTCTTGGTCTTGTTTGTTGAGCTTGAGTTGTTGCACCCAAAGTTGGGTTTCGCGCAGAGGAAGTTTACACACGGTGGGTAATGATAAATCACCCAATAAAACATGGCGGGCAGTGGTATTTAGGCGTGAACCTTCACACTTGGGGCAATCTATCATATTGATATATTTGGATAATTCATCTCGCACATCTTCCGAACTTGTTTCTTTGTAGCGGCGTTCAAGATTGGGAATCACACCTTCAAATGGGCGACTGACTGTGCGAGCTTGGGTGGCTGTTTCAAAGACAAAATCGACTTTTTTGCGCCCAGTTCCATACAAAATAGCTTGTTGTGCTTGTGCGGATAAGTCCTTGAATGGGGTGTACATATCCGCACCCATAAACTTGGCAACAGCCTCAATGGTTTGCTTGTACATAAAGGTTTCGCGACCACCCCATGGTGCAATCGCACCTTCATCCAAAGTGAGTTTGGGGTTGGGTACAACCAAAGCAGGGTCAAAAATGGTTTGTTTACCAATACCATCACATTGCAAACATGCGCCAGCAGGTGAGTTGAACGAAAATAGACGAGGCTCAATTTCAGGGTATGAAATACCACAGGCTGCACATGCACAGTTTTCAGAAAATAATTTTTCTTCTTTATTCTCTTTGGTGGCAATCAAAGCAATTAACATACCTTCACCGTATTTGAGGGCAGTTTCTACAGAATCGGCAAGGCGTGTACGCATGCCTTTTTTGACCACCAACCTATCAATCACCAGTTCAATATTGTGTTTGATGTTTTTTTCTAAGTCGGGTACATCTTCTAGCGGCATAATCTCGCCATCAATACGAATACGCACGAAACCATCTTTAATCGCCTGCGCAATTTCTTTTTTAAACTCACCCTTTTTATTGCGAGCAAGTGGGGCGAGCAGTTGCAGCTTGGTATTTTCAGGCAGATGTTTTAGTTGTTCAATAATCATGCTTGCAGGTTGCGATGTAATGACTTCACCGCATTGATAACAATGGGGTTGCCCAACACGTGCGAATAAAAGCCTTAGATAATCATAGACTTCGGTAATCGTACCCACGGTTGAACGAGGGTTTTTACTGGTGGTTTTTTGCTCAATCGAAATCGCAGGGCTTAAACCTTCAATGGCATCCACATCAGGACGTTCCATCATACCTAAAAACTGGCGGGCATAGGCTGATAAAGACTCTACATAACGGCGTTGCCCTTCGGCATAAAGTGTATCAAAGGCTAAAGAAGACTTGCCAGAGCCAGAGACACCCGTAATTACCACAAGTTTATTGCGTGGAATATCCAAGCTGATGTTTTTCAGGTTGTGAACACGCGCCCCTTGGACACGAATCATATTGTCTTTTTTCAAAGTGTGCGTTTAATCCTCAAAGTGGCAAATATAATCCAACATGTCAGCCACCTCGATGTCAAACTCACTATTGGCAGGCACCTTAAATGATTCGCCAGCACTATAAATATGCCAGTCTTCTGAGCCTTCAAGGCGAACACGGCACTCGCCATGTAAAATTTCCATAAGTTCGGCGGCAGATGTTTTAAAATTGTAAGTGCCAGCTTGCATAAAACCAAGGGTTTTGGTTTGTCCATCTTCGGTGGTGATGGTGCGGCTAATGACATCGCCATCATAATAAACATTGGCTTTTTTGGTAATGGTTGCATTGGGGTAAGTCATAGTTGCCTCCTTTAAAGATCAGTATCGAAGAAATCTTTTTTATTATTGATAGGGCTATTTTGTGAGGGGCTGCTATCTGTGGCAACTTCTGTTGGTGCAGTGCCTTCCTTAAATGCTTCTAAGAATGGCCATTTTGTATTTGGTCCAGCTAATAAACCTGTTTTATAGTCAATGTTTGCCCACTCAATCCCCTCTTTGGGTACGGGGAAGTCTTCAACGGGTTTGCCTTGATGCATCACTTTCATGGCTTGCAGCCAAATAGGAGCTGCCGCACCACCACCCGTTGCTTTTTTGCCCATGGGTGCAGGGTTGTCTTTACCTACCCAAACACCTGTAAGGATTTGCGGTGTAAAACCCATAAACCAAGCGTCAATTTGTTGGTTGGTTGTACCTGTTTTGCCTGCGGCAGGGCGTTTAAAGTGTTGGCCGACGGCTCTACGTGCTGTGCCTCGCTTTATTACACCTGTCATCATGTTTTGCACTAAAAAAGCATCCACTGGGTCAACAATACGTTCGGCAGGACGCATAGTTTGGTTCACCGCCAATACAGGGTCAACATGGCATACTTGGCAACGGTTGCCCGCAACAGACCTATGTAAGGTTTGCCCAGTACGGTCTTGCACTTGCTGTATGCTCACTGGTTTATATTTGAGCCCGCCACTGGCAATAACAACGTAAGCTTCAACCATATGTTCAGGGGTTACTTCGGCAACACCAAGTGCTAATGCCAATTGCTTGGGGAATTTTTGTTCAAAGGGGTAATCACGTAAGCGGCGTAAGAAGGTGTTGATACCAATATCATGCAATACGCGAATAGCGACCAGATTGCGTGAGTGTTCTAAAGCATTGCGCAGGGTTACAGGACCTGCAAAGCGGTTACCGTAGTTTTCAGGTCGCCAAAAATCATCGGTAGATTGGCTATCAAAAACAATGGGGGCATCCATGACGATGGTAGCAGGCGTGTAGCCCTTTTCGATAGCGGTGGTGTAAAGGAAAGGTTTGAAAGATGAGCCTGGCTGGCGTTTGGCTGTAACGTGGTCAAAGCCACCAAATTTAAAGTCAAAGCCACCCACGCGGGCAAGCACTGTTCCGCGTTTTAAGTCAACGCTGTAAAGTGCTGACTCTATGCTAGGTTGTTGGGTGAGTGCCACGCCACCTTGCCCATCACCACGCAAAAGAATTTCATCACCAGCAATCCAATGGTTGGGGCGTTCTTTTGAGTATTCAATATCTTCACTGTCATCCCACTTCCATGTTGGTGGGCTTAATTGCCATTGATTGATGCCATCATGAACGATCAGGGAACCATCGTCGCTAATATCTTCTACCAATGCAGGGCGCAGTTGGTCGCTGGCAAGTATGTCATGTTCAGCGTCTCTTCCTTGTGCCCATGTGTTAAGCAGTGTTTCCCATGTTTCAGGCTTGTGATGCGCTGGAATACGGTACGGCTGTGTTGTCTCTAGGCGCAATAGACCATCACGCACACTTTTGATGGATGCATTTTCAATGGTTTCATCAAAGGGAACAATGATGGTTAAGCCTTGTTTGCGTAGAGCATTTCGACCAAATTGTTCAATCAGTGACTGGGTGACAAAGTTTTCATAGGCGTTGTTGAGTTTGCGTTTAGGCAAAGGGGTAGTAACCAAAGGTTCTTGTAATGCAATGTTAACATCTCTGGCTGAGGCTAAACCTGTTTGTTTAAGTTGTCTTAATATGGTGTCGCGTCGTTGTTTTGCACGTTCTGGGTGGGCATGTGGTGCATAAGAACTGGGCGCTTTGGGTAAGCCAGCAAGCATGGCAGCTTCGCCTAAGGTTAACTCGTCAAGGTTTTTATGGAAATAACGCCATGCTGCTGAAGCTACACCATAAGAGCCTCGACCTAGAAAGATTTGGTTTAAATAGAGGTATAAAATTTCATCTTTGGTGAAATTTTGTTCAATGCGCCAAGCCAAAATCGCTTCTTTGGCTTTACGGATATAGCTTTTTTCGTTGGTGAGTAAGAAGTTTTTAGCCACTTGCTGTGTAATGGTGGATGCACCTTGCACAGTATGCCCTGCCTTTAAGTTTGCAATCATGGCAGCTATAATACGTGCAGGGTTGATGCCGGGATGCTCATAAAAATGTTCATCTTCAGCAGCCAAAAAAGCATTGACGACATATTTGGGAATCTCTGACATGGGTGTTAAAATGCGATGTTCATCAGCAAATTCGGCAATCAATTCGCCTTGGGTGTTAAACACACGCGAAACTAAAGGTGGCTGATAGGTCGAAAGATTGCTAAGCTGTGGTAAGCCTTGAGAGAAATAAAAAATGCCACCTGTGATGCAGATTACAGCAACCAAGGTTAGAGTGAGGGATGTTTTTAACATGAGTTTAAACCAGCGCATATCGCCAAACCTAAGCGAAACACCATGTAAGCAGCAAGCACAAGCTTGTAAGCAAGGTGGTTTTACGCTGATTGAATTGATGGTAGTTATAGCGATTTTAGGCATTTTGATGGCAATCGGTGGCACATCGTGGACATCTTATCGTGAAGCAACCAAAGTGGATTCGGCGAAAGA
>JALSZC010000249.1:7325-31413 GCA_027059605.1 Ghiorsea sp.
GTAAGCAAGGTGGTTTTACGCTGATTGAATTGATGGTAGTTATAGCGATTTTAGGCATTTTGATGGCAATCGGTGGCACATCGTGGACATCTTATCGTGAAGCAACCAAAGTGGATTCGGCGAAAGAGAAGGTGGTGAGTATTTTGCAACAAGCGCGTTTAAAAGCATTATCTTCGGGGTTTCCTACGGCTGTTCAACTGGATTGGGCAAATAATACCATCACCGCAGATGGGCGTGTGATTACAATGGAGGCTGGCATTGATTTACAAGGTTACACTTGTGGACCGCCATCTGCGTCATATAATACAAACGTGAGTACGTTTACTTTTAATCCAACGGGAACATTTGGTAGTGCATATCCCCCCGCAGGTAGTAACCCACCTACAGTTCAAGTGTCTTCACCAAGCACAAGCAAGGTATTTTATATCAAATCAAATAGTGTTACAGGGCGAGTTACTTCGGGGGTAACATGTTGATAAAAAAAAGTGTTGAGCAAGGCTTTACGCTTATTGAAGCTATGGTCACTATGCTGATTGTTTCTGTTGGTTTGCTGGCAATGGCAAGTCTTCTCATTACAGCGATTAAAGTTAATCAGGATAACGAAATGCGATTGGATGCAAGTAGCAAGGCGGATGCTATTGCGAACTATGCGATTACGCAGGTTAGGACAACAGTAGATTTATATGCTTCTACACTACAAACCAAAGCGGATGCGATGGCAAAAGCCCCTTCAAATAATGTTTTTACTCCATCCGTTGCTTTAAGCCCTAACCCTACGAAAAATTGTAAGTATCATAATATTGATGTTACGATTTCTTGGACATTACGTGGTGCCGCTAAATCTGTAGTTGTTCATACAGGTGCAATGACGAATACAGGGGGCTGCTAAATGGTAGCCCAAGCCATAGGTAATCAAAACAAGCTACAAAAACAGCAGGGCTTTACACTTATTGAAGTCATGATTTCCATTGTGGTGGCAATGGTTGTGCTGGCAGGTTTAATGCTAACCTTCACCAATCAAAGCAGCCAATATCAATACCAAAATAAACGCATTGATGCATCCCAAGATTTGGAGTTTGCCTTAAAGTTTATAGCACGCGATTTGCGTTCGGCTTTGGTTGGCTCGGTGGCTGGCGCACCTACAATTAACATTACTTCATCGGGAACAGCACCCTTTGAGACCACGCAGCTTAGGTTTGAGGTGTGGGATGCTGCGCTTGCTCCTGCAGCTTCAACTACTAAGCGGGTATTGCGACATTATGGATATACTTTGGCGAGCAAAAGTATTGGTTATGATAGAAATGTAGCGGGTACTGCCAACCCTAAAGAGATATTACCCAATGTAACCTTGTTTAAGGTGTTTGATGATAGTGCGACATCAAGGGCTGGTTATACTGGGATACCTGCAGCGCAGCCTAATAACGTGATTCCCGACCCTGCAAGCCCTGGTACGCCACTTTCTGTTCCTGGTTACACCATATTGATTGAAGTGGAAGTGCCTGTTGGTTACAAAGGCGGTTCTTTGAAAGATGTTAGGGGCAATGTTGTGACAACCAAACGGATATGGCGTTATGCACAGGTTTATCCGATGGCGGCTGTTCAGTGATATACGATGATGGGGGAGTGTAATGAAGGAGTATGACATGGAAGAAAAAGCTATGAATCATAAACATAATGAAGGTGGCTTTATTTTGGTTACTGCCATCATTTTATTGGCAATTCTGATGGGGCTTGGTGCGGCGGCAATGTTTAAAACCAATGTAGAAATGAAAGTCTCGGCAAGTGCTGCGGACACAGCCAAAGCTTTTGCTGCAGCGCAAGCAGGGCTAGATTATGTCTACAACTATTGGAGCCAAGACCCATATGGGCAAGTTGAGTTTAAAGCTATTGCTACGGCTGCTAGTGCAGGAGGCACTACAGGCACAAACATTCTTATTGATAAAGCACCAGCATCAATTACAGATTTAGGTGCGAATGCTATGGCTGTAGATACTTGGGTTAAAACTTCTGGTGCGAGGGTGTATAATTTGACCAATGCAGGTGTCCAGAAAGCTGCGTCAGCAGCAAATTGGAACGTGGATAAATACGCTCAAGTGGCAGTATGGGTAGCGCGCTTTAAACCATCGACATCAGGTTATCCTTATGCAACACCAAAGCTTACGACTGATACTTGTCTTGACTGCACAGCAGTGACTTATGTTCTCGGTCGTTCGGGCAATGCGTATAAACTACTTCGCGAATATGCGTTTATTTCAACCAGTACTATTCAAGCTAGAGGTGCGATGGTGAATGCGCCGAAGATTGAGGAGTGTGATGCAACGGGACCAGTGGCAAGCACAACAACCAACAACTTTAATGCGGGAAGCTCTACGACCAGTCATATGATTGATGCGACCCAGGCTCCTGGCGGTACAGCAATGGCAACCAATAATTCAGTAAACATTACTAATGGAAACAAGCCATGGAAAACAAACTGGGGCACAGGCACCAACTTAAAAGGGGTTGACCCATGGATTGTGTATGACCCAGGTAAAGTTGTTGCGGGAGATTATCCTAAAATTAATGGTAATTGGATGAGCGCAAATAATGCCACTACTGTTAGTGCAGATCTTTATGGTACACCCAATCAAATTAATTACTTTACCAGCGCAACATCACAGTTGTTTCCTTTGGACGCTTATAGGGAAGCGGCAAATCGAATTGCAGGCTTTAGTGGAGAAACATTAAAACCGGATCCAGCTGACCCCACACAAGATTATACAGTCACAGCAGGTACACCGCTTGGCAATTATACAACATTGAAAACCAATAATGCTGGTCATGCGCGAACAGGTACAATTCAGTGGCCTGATGTGATTTATAATATTCGCAATAATGTGCCCATGTATGGTTTGGTTCGCTTATTGATTCCTGTGGCATCAACGAGTAATACAAAAACAGTCTGTGGTCAGGCTACCAATGAATATAAACCCGTGTATGATCCGCTAGCGACAACCTCAGGTGGGTCAAAGATTTATTCTCCTAATGGCAAGCTGATTGTGTATGGTGGTGCGCTTTTTGATTTCTTTATTGATTCGAATGGGGATGATCTTTATAACCCAACAACAGAAAGTTTGGTAACGCAGCGGGAGGCACTGCTCTTTAAGCTTAACGTGGATAGTCCATTGATGTTTAACCCTGCAATGGATGGAAAAACTATCCGTACAGGGCTTTCAGGTGCTGCAAATACATGTGATATTTTGAATATTAATTGCTATCCAAATGGTTCACCAAGCTGGAATCAGACCAATGATAAGATGGAAGATGGTATGATGGATTTGGTTTGGGATGTAGATAATATAGCAAGGAATTGGCAAACTCAGGTTATGAATGCGACGGGTACATATCAAATCGGAACACCCTTTTTCTTTACGGACTGGATGACACAAGAGTCGCCACAGGTTGTGACATCAACAGCAACAGGTGGAGGGAATAATTGGTCAGCAGCGGATAAAGCAACCATGTCCGCACTACTTGATTATTATATCAAAACAACGGCGTTGGCGAGTAAAAATACGTGGTCGGATACAACGCGTTCCGCTATAGAGAGTAATGCACAAAGCTTTTATATTGATACTGGAAACGATTTGGTTAAAGGGCAGGCTTCTGCTGCGGACTTATATCATGCCTTTTTACCAAGTGGTTATATTCATGGTTGGAAACGAGGCTTGCTGGAGTCAGGCTTGGCAGCAGTGGGCAGTGATGGTGTGAATAGTATTTGGAATCAAGACTTGATTCAAAGCCCATATTTTACACCCAAAGAAAGTAAGCTTTTTCATATTACAGGCGTTGGTGCAAATGCTAAAGTTGATAAGGATTTTGCGGATATTCCAGCAGAAATGTATGCGGGTGGTCTTGTGGATATGCATCAAGAAGTAAATATTTCAGGTGTGGTTTATACGCCGGGTCAGCTTGAATTAGAGCAAAAAAACCAAAATGGTCACGCTGCGCTTCAATATATTAATGGGATTGTCATTACAGGTTATGGTGTATTTATGAAGAACGAGACAGGTGGTGGGTCGCGTACAGTTATTGCATACGATGATACTTCAATTGATAATTTACCAACAAATAATGATACGTTAAACCTAGGTAGAAAATATTGGCAAGAATTAAAGTAAACTAAAAGGTGATTGAGTAGCTTGAAGTGTGTTATTTTTGTTGCTGTTTTAGACTGTTTTTCGTGCCATCTGATGCGTGTTGGGTTATTTCCTGACGTATATAAGCAGCAACAGCCTGAACTTCATCTGCATTCAAAGTGATTTGTGCTAAATCATCCATTTCATCGTCAATAGCTTCTTGTACTATAATGGTGTCTAGTGTTGGTGTTGTTGAGGGGTCGTTAATTGCATCAACCAGTTTTTTCATGCCTCTTAGACGATTGCGTCCTTGCGCACTTAAAACATGACACCTTGAGCATTGAGCTTCCCAAATATCTTTTCCGCTAATAGTGGGGTTGCTTTTTGTGTTTGAAGTGGGGGTTGCTTTCATTTTTATGATATTGGCGTCTTTTTTTAGCGGAACCAAAGCTGGATTGTTGGTGTAATGCATTTTTCCTGATTCATCTTTCCATGTGTATATTTTCTCAGCATAGCTGAGGTTGGTGAAAGATAGGGTGCTAAATATAAATAAAGCACTTAGCTGGAATAAAGTATGGTGTGTTTTTTTCATGGGTGACCTGCCTCTCTTGAAAAATGAAGTCGTTATTTAAGCATAGTATAGACATTTGGTAAATGCATTGTAATTTTTTTGATGTGGCGGGTGTAGTTGTATAGATGAATTTTGAATAGAGGCTAATTAAAGGAGTAATTTAATTGCTAAGTGTTGGTTTTGGGTTAGAATGTACAAATGCAGGTTTCTCTTGGTTGAAGCCAGAAATGCATATTGTGTTGAGAAGGCACGATGATGTATCAAGCATTTGACTTTAGCGTTTCTTTTCACTACGTTAGCGTCATGAGTGTTAGTAACGCCTTAGCTGAGGGGTGCAAATGAAGCTTTTTTCGCGTAAAAAAGAGCCTGTAATGGGTATTGATATTAGTGCGTCAGCCATTAAGTTGATTGAATTGACGCATAGTAAAAAAGGCTATGAGCTTAAAGCAATAGCCAATGTACCATTGCCCCGTGATGCTATTGTAGAAAACACGGTGATTGATTCGATTGCTGTATCTCAAGCTTTATTGGATGCCCTAGAGCAGGCACAAACAAGCACTAGAAATGTTGCCCTAGCTGTGTCAGGTAATGCTGTGATTATCAAAGTGATTCAAGTGCCAACGGCAACAGAATTTGAGCTAGAATCCCAAATTGAGTTTGAAGCAGATCAGCATGTACCCTTTGATATTGAAGATGTATATCTAGATTTTCAAATTTTGGGAGAAACAGAAGAAGACCCTGAGCATATGGATGTTGTGTTGGTAGCTTGTAAGCGCGAAATTATTGATGATTATCAATTGGTGCTGAGTGAGGCTGGTCTGCAAACCACTTGCGTGGACTGCTCGGTGTTTGCGCTTGAGAATGCGGTGGAAGAAACAGGTGTATATACCCAAGATACCACGGTGATGGATGCAGCAGAAGCTATGGATACTGAGGCAGATGAATCGGCGGCTTATGCATTGATTAATATTGGTGCGAATATTATTAATATTAATATTATGCGCGATGGGCAGATGGCATTTGTTCGTGATCAGTTCTACGGTGGTCAAAACTTAACAGAAGCCATACAAAAGGCGCATGCCATTAGCTTTAGTGCTGCTGAAAAAATGAAAAAAGAAAACTTTTCAGATATAGATCCTAATGTTATTGAAGAGTTTTTTAGCAACCTAAGTTCTGAAATTGGACGTTCTCTTGATTTTTATGGTGCAAACAATGCTGAATATCCAGTGCAAAAACTATTACTTAGCGGGGGCTGCGCTTTGATACCTGATATTGATATTGAGCTGGATCAAAGGCTGGGTATTGAGGCAAAGGTTCTCAATCCATTTGATAATATTACTGTATCACCAACCAAGTTTGATGCTGAAGAAATTAAAGCTATGGGGCCTATGCTTATGGTACCCGTGGGTTTGGCGATGCGAGGTTTTGATTCATGATTCGCATTAACCTTATACCGCATAGAGCGGAGTTTCGTAAGAAACAAATTATTGAATACATTACTGTGTTTGTATCATCTATATTGCTTGTTATTGGTATCATTATCGTGATTGATATTTGGTCAACACAAGAGTTGACCGATTTACAAGCTGAGCAAGCTTTGTTAAAAACAAAAAATGCACAACTCTCGAAAAAAATTGGTGAACTGCGCAATTTGGACAGTTTAAGAAAAGATGTGGAAGGTAAATTGCAAATTGTTGATGAATTGCAGGCTGGTCGCTTCCGTTCGTTTAATACCTTGGTAGCGATTGCAAATGCTATTCCACAGAATATTTGGTTGGTTTCTTTGAAAGACAATGCTGGTTCCATATCGCTTACAGGCTTGGGTGAAAGCAGTAAGGCTGTGGCAAACTTTATGCGGGCATTGGAAACATCCATTTATTTTGATGATGTTAATTTAACTGTGGATAAAGAAGCAGAAGCTGAGGGTGTTAAAGTTCGCCAGTTTTCTCTTACTTTCCATCGTTTAACCCTTGCTGAAAGAGAAGCCATCACAAAGGCAAAAGGAGTAGCTAAATGAACTTAGATGCTTTGAATTTAGATGCGCTTCGTCCATTAATTCCATTGCCTATGGCAACAAAACTTGCTGGTTTGGCTGTGGTGCTCGTGTTGATTGCTGTGGGGTATTATACTGCTGTATGGACACCATTACAGGAAGATATCGCTAATGAGAAGATTCAAGTCGAACATCAGCGAGTCATGCTGCGTAAAAACCAAAGGCTAGCAAGCAATATCCCGAAAAAGAAAGAAGAGTACAAACAGCTACAAAAGCAATTGAAAGTAGCTTTGAATATGCTGCCGAAGAAATCACAGATTCCTGATTTGTTAGAAAGCGTGACATGGGCAGGCAAAGATTCAGGCTTGAATTTTACAACATTTAAACCATCTAAAGAAACAGTAAAAAGTATTTATGCTGAAGTACCTGTTGCTTTGGATGTGAAAGGTTCATTTCGGCAACTATTAACCTTTTTGAAGCGCGTGGGCGAAATGCCTAGGATTGTGGATGTGAAGAACTTATCCTTGGCTGTGGATAGTGCGAATAAGGGTATTTTAAAGGTTAAGGGGCAAGCGGTAACGTATCGGTTTGTTCAGGCAGAAAAGAAAAAGAATAAACGCCGCAGGTAGTATAATACTCGTGTTGGGCTTAAAAAAGTTATCAGGTTTGGTGAGGAGAGTGAGATGAAAAAAAATGATGGTTCTTATGCCTTGTATGGCTGGTTGAAGGCCTGTTTTTTAGTTTCTATGTTGATGGTTACATCAGCTTCTTGGGCAGGAAACATAAACAATGTATCTCTGCTTGATTCGAAAGATGGCGATATGCTGATTATTGAGTCCGATGAGCCTTTAGAATACCAAATTTTCGATCTTAATGAGCCGCCAAGGTTAGTGATGACTTTTCCCAATGCTGATATTTCTGACAGTGTAGTTGCGATTAAAGGTTCGGGTTCGGGTGTAACCAATGTATTTCCTAAGAAAAATGAACTGGGTGTGCGTATCGAAATTGCGTTAAGTGAAACACTAAGTTATGAGGTGGATGAAAAGCCTGAGTCTTTAGTTATTCGCTTTCAAGCTGTGAAGACGAAACAGACTGTAGGTAATAAGCCAGTGGTCAAAAAACTTCAGGTTAAAGATAAAGGTGATTTGACGGAAGTTGTGCTCAAAGGTGCCAATTTAGATGCGAGCCATAATTCATTCTTAACCAACAAAAACAGAACCTTAGTTGTTGATTTTTGGGGTGGAAAATCGAAGTTAAATAAGGAACGTTTTCAATTCTCAAGCCAGCGCGTGAAAGGTATAACGGTAGGTGAGGCAGAAGATAGGTTACGTCTCGTTGTTGATTTAAACCAAGTGGGGCAAATGGAGCAACAAATTGAAGCTTCTTCAGAGCAGTTTGTTATACGTTTTGGGCAGGTTGAACATATTGAAACAGGTTCAACAAAAGTAGAAAGTGTGGATTTTCAACCTGATGGTCGTTTGGCTAGGGTAATGATTCGTACTAATGTGACGAATCCAGTTGTTCTGGTAAGTGATGATAAAAATAAAACGATTATAGATATTAAAAATGCATCATTAAAGCAAGGGCAGGAACGTACACAAGATTTACGAGCATTTGCAGGACCGCTTTCGCAAATTGATACCTACCGCAAAGGAAAAAATGTGCGTATTGTGGTGCGTACACGTGAAACCGTTGAAACCACAAGTTTTCAACAAGGAAATGTGTTTACGCTAAACTTTGTACCTGAAGCGATCGCAGTTGCTACACGTGGTAAAGGCAAGGGTGACTCTGAGTTTACTTACAAAGGTGAGAAAGTAACTTTTGACTTCAAAGATATTGATATTCGAAATGCATTGAAATTGATTGCTGAAATGAGTGACTTAAACATTATTATGTCGGATGATGTAACAGGTACACTTACCATGCGATTGGTTGATGTACCTTGGGATCAGGCTCTTGAGCTTATTTTATCAGCTCGTGGGCTTGGCAAAGAGCAATCTGGTAATGTGTTGAGGGTTGCACCTGTTGAAGTGTTGCGCTCGGAATATGAATCTAAGATTGAAGCAAGAAAGGGTTCATTGCAGCTTGAACCACTTATCACTGAGTTTATTACACTAAGCTACACGAAAGTAGCTGATGTAAAAAATATGCTGAAAGAATCTTCAAAAAACACAAAGAAAGCAAACACAGCGTCTAAAAATGTAATGCCTGAGTCTGATAATTCAGGTTTAATGTCCAGCCGGGGAAGTATTTTGGTTGATGAACGTACGAACACCTTAATTATTAAAGATACTCAGTCAGCAATCAATAATGTTAAACGTTTAATTAAAGCAATAGATAAGCCAATTCAACAAGTCTTGATTGAGGCTAGAATTGTTGAGGCATCGGATAAGTTTACTAACAGTATTGGTGTGCGCTGGGGTGGTAGTGTAAACCGGAGTACAAACAATAACTTCCCTGGCTCTGTTGCTGTAGGTGCTACTGGTACGACAGCAGCAAATTCGGATGCTATTCTTGCAGGCGGACAAACTGCAGCAACAGGTCGTGGATTTTTGGTTGATTTGCCAGCATCGGTTAGTGGCGGTTCAATTGGTTTAAGTTTGGGTTCATTCAGTAATGCAATCAATTTGGATTTGGAGCTTTCCGCAGCACAAGCTGATGGTGACGCAAAAATTGTGTCGAACCCACGTATCGTGACTAGCAACTTAAAATCTGCGACAGTAACCCAAGGTTCTTTGGTACCAATTGTTACGCCAGGCACTGCGAATAACCCAGCAACAACCACGCTGACTAAAGCAGCATTAACTTTAGATGTAACTCCGCAAATTACAGCAGATGGCGGTGTTATATTGGATATTGTTGTTACCAAGGACTCACCAATTGTATTTAATGGTGCAACAGGTATTGATTCTAAGGCAGTAACAACTAATGTGTATGTTAAAGATGGTGAAACCATTGTGATTGGTGGTGTTTATACACGTGATAAATCATTTAATAGCACGGCTGTACCTTATTTGTCTGAGATTCCAGTGTTAGGTTGGTTGTTCAAAAATGAAACAACGCGTGATGATAAAACAGAACTGTTAATCTTTATTACGCCAAAAGTGATGCAAGGTACAGCAGGAAGTTAAGTTGGGCTTAAGTGAGGGATGCGATGAAAATAATAAATAGCAAGATATGTACGATGCTACTGGTTGCTGCTGCTTTGTTATCAAGCTGCGGCACAGCAGATAATGGTGCAACTACAGCAACTACAGCAACTACAGCAACTACAGCAACTACAAGTAATACGGCACCTGGTGTGACAGCAATTGCATCAGGTACAGCGGGATCCATAGCACTGGGTATGGGGACTAAAATTAATGTGGTTAGCCCAACACAATATAGTTTGCCTATGTCAGTGCAGGTGGTTGATAGCAATGGAGCCGCAGTATCAGGTGCGGTGGTAACACTAACAACATGGCCTAAGTATTACAGGTTTGGTAAGTGGTTTGCTAAAGACCCTGCAACAGCACCGAATACAGATTGTTCGCCATACTTCTTTTTGGTTGCTGGGTCATCACTTGTACCTAACGAAGATATTAATAAAAACTTGGTATTAGATGCTGGGGAAAATGTGGCGCAAACAGCAACGTCAATCACATCCATTGATGCATATGGAAACCCTGTATATGGAGCGGCTTTTGCAACACCTGCAAACGATGGTATTTTAACACCTTACAGTGCGTCAGCAGGTACATTTGTGCAAGACGCAACATTACAACCAATTACGTCAGTTACTACAGATGCTTCAGGAACGGCTAACTTTAGCTTGCTATACCTTAAAGCTTATGCACCCTGGATTGTTGCAGAATTAAAAGCGACCACACCAGTGATAGGTACGCAAACAACAGCGGTGCTGGAAACAAATTTGATATATGAAATTACAGAGGGCAGTTCTTGTGCCTTAAGGAATAGTCTTGGTGGTTCACCGTTCAATGACCCTAGTTGGTAACACATGGTCTTAGTTGGGCTGATGGGCTCAGGCAAATCGATTCTCGGGAAGCAATTGGCTTCCCGTTTGTCGTTGGAGCTTGTGGATTTGGATGACTTGATTGTTAGCCAAGCGGGGAAAACAATTCCTGAAATATTTAAAGGTGAAGGTGAAGAAGCTTTTAGAGCTTTGGAAAGTGAGCTTCTGGCAGAAGTTTTGGCGCAAGATGATGAACAAATCATTGCTACAGGTGGTGGTGCTATATTATCAGCAGAAAATAGAGCCATGATGAAGCAAAGTGGGCGAGTAATTTGGTTGGATGCTAGCCCTACAGTATTGGCGGAGCGTATTGCTGGTGATACAAACCGACCACTGCTTGATGGTGTTGACCCACTGTTTAAAATGATTTCTTTAGCGACACAACGTAATCCCTTATATGCTGAGGTGGCAGACTTGCGAGTAGATACCGAAAAGCTGTCAGATGAAGAAGCAGTAGCGAAAATTATAAATTTTCTGTCAGACTAGGGCGCATGACTAAACAAAGCCAAACTTATCACGTGGACTTGGGTGCACGTTCTTATGATATTCATATTCAAGCAGGTTGCTTACCAGCTATTGGTGAGAAGATGGTATCCCTATTCAATCAACCAAGCCGTTGTTTGATTGTCAGTAATGATGTGGTTGCCCCGATATATTTGGATACAGTGCAAACATCATTAGAAGCTGCGGGTTGGCAGGTCTCATCGTTTATTCTTCCTGATGGCGAGCAATATAAAAATATAGAACAATGGTCAGCCATTATGGATAGCTTGATGGCGAGTAAATTGTCGCGCAATGAACCAATCATAGCCCTTGGTGGTGGTGTGGTTGGTGATATGACGGGTTTTGCAGCCTCATGTTATAGACGAGGTATTCCATTCATTCAAATCCCCACTACAGTGTTAGCACAGGTTGATTCCAGTGTGGGTGGTAAAACAGCGATTAATCACCCCCATGGTAAAAATATGATTGGTGCGTTTTATCAGCCCAAACTGGTGTGGGTTGACCCTAATGTGCTGGCTACACTTGAAACAAGGCAGGTGCCTGCTGGTTTAGCTGAAGTGATTAAATATGGTTTGATTCGAGATAAAGATTTTTTTGCGTGGTTGCAAGATAACATACAGGCTTTGCTTGATTTGGATGCAGATAAAATAAGCCAAGCCATTTTGAGTTCTTGTGCTCATAAAGCGGAAGTCGTGATGGCAGATGAAACAGAACAAGGGCAACGTGCTTTGTTGAATCTTGGGCATACATTTGGTCATGCCATTGAATCCATGACGCATTATACAACTTACTTACACGGAGAAGCAGTAGCTTTGGGTACAATTATGGCTGCACGTTTATCAGAGCAGTTGGGTGTAGCAAGCTCTGGTCTTGAAGCGGCTGTAACAGATATTTTCATTGCAGCGAAACTACCGACGCAGATACCACAGTTTTCAGCAGAAGATTGGCTGGATGCTATGGGACATGATAAAAAGAATGTGGGCAGTTTGATTCGTTATATTTTACTGCGTGATATTGGTAATGCTTATATTGCAGAAGATGTCACCGATAGCGATATTCGCCAGTTGATTGCCTCGTTTGCTCTAGGGTCATCGCATTAAAATTATGGATGCCCGCCTTCGCGGGTATGACGATTATAGCGGTAACTTAAAACCTGCTTTTAAGTCTTGGTTTCAGTTCCAGCAAGCAAACGACTCATATTATCATGATGACGTATGGTGACTGCACCACCGATAATAAGGCAAGCCATCAATGCAGCATCACTATCATGCATAAACCATGCGATAAGCGGTAAAGCAAACGCTGCGGCAATGGATGCAATGGATACATAACGGAAGACTTTAAAAACAATAAACCACACGGCAAAAGCCAAAGCTGCAGTGGTCGGCTCCCAAGGCAGCAATACACCAAACATGGTGGCAACACCTTTGCCGCCTTTGAATTTTAAGTACACAGGGAAGATATGCCCAAAAAATGCAGCAAGCGCAACAATGAACACCTGTGATTGATTGAATTCCAATTGTAAAGCCAGAGCAACAGGAGTCACACCTTTCAGAATATCGGCAATGAGTGTTAAAACACCAACTTTCTTGCCGCCTGTTCGTAGCGCATTGGTCGCACCAGTGTTACCACTGCCATGTTCTCTGGGGTCTTTGCCCGTAAGCCAACGGGCAAATAAAATACCAAAAGGAATTGCGCCAACAAAATAGCTGGCAAGACTTAATATGAGTACGCTCTGTGATATATCCATTATGATTTACGGTAGTGCGTGCGTGCTTGGTCAAGCATATGCTGAATGTGTTCTGCTTGCCCGCCGCTGGCAATGATGGGTAGTAAACTTTCAAACGATGAAGGTGAACCAAACATGCTAGGAAATGCTTCGCCTTTTGTAATATTATCATATTGTAATAACTTTAGTTGATCATTGGTAATGATTGGCACTGGGAGAAGTTTGGATATAGCGGCTAATAGCTTAGCAGCTATATGAGGCATAGATACCAAGGTGCGTTTGCGTCCTAATGCTTTCATCCACATATCAATCATCGTTTTAAGCGTGTAAATATCATTACCTGCTAGGGTATAAGTTTGTTGTTGAACTTTAGGGTTAGCAATACTTTGGACAAAAGCACGTGCTACATCTTCAACCCATACAGGTTGGAATTTTGTGTCACCTGCAATGATAGGCAAAATAGGACCAATCGCTGATAAACTTTTAAAACGCATTAAAAAAGAATCGTGTTCACCATAAATAATGGAAGGGCGGAATATGCTCCAATTTAAATCGGATTGGCGTACCAGCTCTTCAGCTTGGTGTTTGGTCTTACCATATTGTGTATGCGTAATAGCACCATCGCTTAACAAGGCACTCATGTGTAATAGTTGTGAAACACCTTCTGCTTTGCAGGTATCAATCACAAGCTTTGCACCAGATGTATGTGCAGCTTCAAATGTATTTTTAGATGTTGGGAACAATAAACCGACAAGGTTAATAACGGTATCGCAACCTTGTACAGCTTGGGCTATACCTTTGCCAGTTGTAATGTCAGATTTGAGCACCTGTATGCCTTTCACCAGCATATCGCGTGCGCGCTCTGGGTGACGTGATGTGACGGTGACTTGGTGACCTGCATCGACAGCTTGTCGTGCTATTGCACGCCCGACAAATCCTGTGCCGCCAATAATACAAATGCGTTTTCCCATCATTTCCTCCAGAAAAGTATGCTTAAGAAGTGTAAAGCCTTCCAGTTAGACGGCGAAATATACACTGAACAGCTTGGTAATGCGATACATGTAAAACAAGGACATGCGCGCAAACAGGTTTATGTTTTATCTTGCGCCAATTCACCCTTTGTTTGGTGGCTGATATGATTGTTGGCATCCAAATATACAAGGTCTGGCGCAAAGTGTTTTGCTTTTTTCGCTTTGAGTGATGCATAAGTACAAATAATAAGCGTGTCACCTACCTTAGCTTTATGTGCTGCGGCTCCATTGATGCCAATGGTATAGCTATTTTCGGGTGCGACGATGGCATATGTGCTAAAGCGTTCACCATTGCTAACATTGTAGATGTGCAGTTGCTCAAAAGGTAAAATATTGGCGGCTTTCATTAAGTTGGCATCAATGGCACAAGAGCCCTCATAATCAAGCTCTGCATGGGTTACGGTGGCTCGATGTAGTTTTGACTTAAGCATGGTGACTTTCATTTTAGACATCCTTAGTGATGAGTGGCATATTATCAATCAATCGTGTTGAGCCAATAGTGGCGGCTATAAATACACGGGCGGGTGTGAGGTCATCGGCATTCAAGCTGGTCATGGCTTGCAGATGTTGTTCATCATAAATACCAAAGTAATCGGGTTTAATGTTGTGTGTATCAAGTATATGTTGCCCTGCAGCAAGACAGCATTGAATATTTTGATTGTTTTGCCATGTGTCCACCACAGCTTGCAAGGCTTGGGGAATGGCAAGGGCTATTTCTCGTTGTTCGGCGGTTAAATGTTGATTGCGGCTGCTTAAGGCAAGCCCATCTTGTTCGCGCACAGTTTCACCAGCGATAATATCAATAGGCATATGCAAGTCAGCCACCATGTGTCGAATAATGCTTAATTGTTGGAAATCTTTTTCGCCAAAAATAGCCAAATCGGGGCGCACAATATTAAAAAGCATATTCACAACAGTAACCATACCATCAAAATGCCCTGGTCGATGCAAACCACATAAACTTTGGCTTAAACTGTTCACATGTAAGGCGACTTGCATCGGTGTGTTTGCATAGAGGTTTTCAGGGTGAAAAACAAAATCTACACCTTCATTTTTGCAATGTTGAATATCAGCTTCAAAAGGTTGGGGGTAATGTTTCAAATCATTCTTGTCGTTGAATTGTAAAGGATTTACATAAATGCTTACCACCACAATATCAGCCAAGCGTTTGGCTTTACGAATCAGGCTTACATGCCCTTCATGCAAGCAGCCCATGGTAGGCACAAAGGCAATTTGCTCTTGCTGATAATTTGCCAAGTGGTGCTGCAGCTCACTAATGGATGTGATAACTTTCATGATTGTTGGCGTACATCTGTAACCCAGTTTTGAATGGCGGCTACAGCATCTTGTCTTAAATGGGCATAAGGTTGAACAAAAGGTGGTGTGTGTTCGGATAAACCCAGCACATCATGCCAGACCAAGACTTGTGCGTCACATGCCGTGCCAGCACCAATGCCTACAGTGGGGATGTTGATATTGCGTGTAATTTTTGCTGCAAGTTGCTCAGGGATGCATTCGAGCACCACAGCAACTGCGCCAGCATCTGCTAAGGCTAAGGCATCATTATAAATATTCTGGGATTCTTCTTCGCTTTTGCCGCGTTGTTTGTAGTTGCCAAATTGTTTAACTGATTGCGGTGTTAAACCCACATGACCAACAACAGCAATGCCACGTTCGCTTAAAAAACGAACAGTATCAACCATGGCTTTGCCGCCTTCAAGTTTAATGGCATCACAGCCAGTTTGCTGCAAAATATGGGCACTGGTTTCTAATGCTTGCTCTGGAGACTGTTGGTAAGAACCAAAAGGTAAGTCGCAAACCACCCATGCTTTTGTTCTGCCACGTACAACGGCGGCAGTGTGTAATATCATATCATCAACAGTAACAGGAATAGTGCTGTCATAACCAAGATTAACCATGCCGACAGAGTCGCCAACAAGGATGACATCTACGCCAGCTTCTTCAGCCATTCGGGCTGCGCCAGCATCGTAAGCAGTCAACCAGACTTGTGGCTGCTGCGCATTTTTTGCAGCCAATAAAGTGGCTGCAGTTGTTTTCTTTTTCATATGACCCCGTTCCGCTTCAGTCTCGTGTTTGCCAAGAAAGTGACTAACAAACATTAGAGTACCGTCTTCTGGAGAGTTTTCTTGCGCCCAAGCATAACATGCGGCGCGTATTTCACAAAAAGAGACTGTGATTGTTTAATTAGGTGATAAATATCGCATGATTAAACAAAAAGTATTCGTTATAGTGCGCCACGATTTAAAATAGGAGATAAACATGCGTAAAATATTGATACTTATAAGTTTATTGGCTTTTTCGGGTGTGGCATCTGCACAAGACTGGTCAGGT
This sequence comes from Ghiorsea sp., assembly GCA_027059605.1. Lineage (GTDB taxonomy): Bacteria > Pseudomonadota > Zetaproteobacteria > Mariprofundales > Mariprofundaceae > Ghiorsea. The sequence goes on from JALSZC010000249.1 coordinate 23,636, forward strand.
AATGCCGAATTGGGCTTTGTGCAAACAGGTGGTAATACGGATACAAGTTCATTAAATGTTAAAGGTAAAGCCATAAATGATGGTGATGATTGGCGTAGCACAGTTGAAGCAGGTGCATTACAATCCAAAGATACGGGAACAACCACATCTGAAAAGTATAACTTTTCGGTTCAAGAAGACTGGAAAGGATTGAGTGCTGGCTATTTGTTTGTTCGCTTGGGTTATGAGCAAGATAAGTTTGGTGGCTACAATAGCCGTACCAGTGAAACAGTGGGTTATGGTTTTGATATTCTTAAATCAGATGACAAACAGTGGAATGCAGAAGTTGGTGCGGGTGCGAGGCAAAGTGAAGATGTGGCAGGCGTAAAAGTATCGGATACTGTAGTGCGAGCATCTACTGTATTTAATTGGAAAATCAGTGAAGTTGCAACCTTTTCGCAAGAGTTGAAAACGGAAGGTGGTAAAGAAGGTTATATTACCAACTCCGTCACAGCACTCACCAATCAAGTGGCAGGAAACTTATCAAGCAAGGTTTCTTATGCTGTGCAAAACAACTCAAAAGCACCAACGGGAACCAAAGCATCAGATACAATTTTATCTGCATCTTTGGTGTTTTCTTACTAAGCTTTCTTTAAATGATGTAAGTGTGGAAGGGTGGCGTTTGCCGCCCTTTTTTTATGGTTACTAAGCACAGTTACTTCCTCGCCCTTGTAAGGGTGAGGGCTTATATAAACATGCTTGTTTAAGAAAAACCCTACATTGTGTGTATCGACAATAATGCGACTGTTGCATAAGCTTTCACAGGATTTAGGGAGGTAAGGTGACAGAACAACCGTTGTTATCATTATTGGCAAAGCTTTTGCCGACACCATCTTTGCTGACCTCTGAAGAAGCTTTAAAACCTTATGAATGCGATGGGCTATCTGTTTATAAAGGTTTGCCCTTGGCTGTTGTTCTGCCTGAAACCCTAGAACAAGCTCAAGCCATTATCCAATTATGTAAACAACATCATACGCCAGTGATCGCTCGCGGTGCAGGGACGGGCTTGGCAGGTGGCGCTATGCCGACCAAAGATGCCGTGGTGTTGTCTCTCGCCAAGTTTAATCAAATCCTTGAAGTTGATGCGGATAACCGAACTGCAACGGTACAACCTGGCGTGCGCAACCTCGCCATTTCTGAAGCGGTGGCAGAGCACGGGCTTTATTATGCGCCAGACCCATCATCGCAAATCGCATGCACCATTGGCGGCAATGTCGCTGAAAATTCGGGCGGTGTTCACTGCTTAAAGTATGGTTTGACGGTGCATAATGTGCTTGGTCTTAAATTTCTAACTATAGATGGTGAGTTGATTGAATTAGGTGGCAAGGCTTTGGATGATGCAGGGTATGACCTGTTGGCATTATTGCATGGTTCGGAAGGTTTGTTGGGTGTGATTGTTGAAGTCACGGTCAAACTTTTGCCCAAGCCTGAAATGGCTCAAGTGTGTATGGCGATGTTTGATGATATTGAAAAAGCTGGGCAAGCCGTGTGCGATGTGATTGCGGCAGGCATTGTGCCTGCTGGGTTGGAAATGATGGATAATTTGGCGATTCAGGCCGCGGAAGCTTACGCGCAAGTTGGTTATCCCACGGATGTGGCAGCGATTGTGTTGTGTGAAGTGGATGGTACAGCAGATGGTGTGCGTGAGCATATGCGGAAAGTAGAGATGGTGCTTGCTAAAGCGGGGGCGGTTGAAACCAGAGTTTCCCGTAGTGAAGAGCAACGCCTGCGGTTTTGGGCAGGGCGCAAGGCAGCATTTCCTGCTGTGGGGCGTTTGGCACCTGATTACTATTGCATGGACGGCACCATCCCAAAAGCACGTTTGGCTGAGGTGTTAAAGCAGATTGCGGCTTGGTCGGATGAATTTGGTTTGCCTGTGGCCAATGTGTTTCATGCGGGTGATGGCAATATGCACCCTTTGATTTTGTATGATGCCAACAAAGCGGGTGAGCTTGAGAAAACGGAAATGTTTGGCAAAAAGATATTGGAGTTGTGCGTGCAAGTGGGTGGTACGATTACAGGTGAACATGGCGTAGGCGTGGAAAAGTTAGATGCCATGTGTGTTCAGTTTGGAAAAGCGGAGTTAGGTCAATTCTTTGCCATCAAAGATGCATTTGATGATAAGCGACTGCTTAACCCAGGCAAGGCAGTTCCGACTTTGCACCGTTGTGCAGAGCTAGGGCGTATGCATGTGCACAACGGAGAGCTGCCTCATCCTGAATTGGACAGGTTTTAATTTGATGAACCACGAAGAACACGAAGGCATAAAGTGATGACAGATATAACAGCGCAGCTTCAAACGCAGGTGCGAGAAGCTTATGTCTCGGAAACTGCACTAAACATTATCGGTGGTAACAGCAAAGCATGGTATGGGCGCGAGCCGCAAGGTGAACCGCTGCATGTGAGTGAGCACAGCGGAATCGTGAATTATATGCCCAGTGAATTGGTGTTAACCGTGCGAGCAGGCACCAAATTATCAGAGATAGCTAATGCATTGGATAAACATGGGCAAAGGCTGCCTTTTGATCCACCACACTTTGGTGAAGATGCAACTATAGGTGGCACGGTAGCCTGTAACTTTTCAGGGCCGCGCAGGCCTTATGCGGGGTCATGCCGAGATTTTATGTTGGGCTGCACTATGCTCAATGGCAAAGGTGAAAGGCTGCGTTTCGGTGGCGAGGTGATGAAAAACGTGGCGGGTTTTGATGTATCCCGCTTGATGGCGGGAAGCATGGGTACTTTGGGCGTGCTGTTGGATGTGTCGCTCAAAATTTTACCGCATCGTTTGGTAGAGCAAACTGTGGTGGTTGATGCAGGTTTTAAACAGGCCATTCAGTTGATGAACCATTGGGCGGGCACACCTTTACCTGTCACGGCCATGTGCGCAGATGGTAACCTTGTTTATTTTCGTATTTGTGGTACACCATCGGCAGTTGAGCGAAGTATGCGCGATATTGGCGGCAGTATTTATGAAGATGGTAAAGCTTTCTGGAAAGGTTTAAGGGAGTATCAGTTGGACTTTTTTCAATCGGATAAGCCTTTATATCGTTTATCTGTGCCGCCCGCGGCTGCTTTGGAACCTCTGGCGGGTATTGAAGCATCGGGCTGGTTGATGGATTGGGGTGGTGCGCAGCGGTGGTTGAAATCCGATATGGATGTTGCAGCGGTGCAAGCCTATGCGCAAAAGTTGGGTGGTTATGCTACTTTATTTCGAGGCAGGGATAGAGAAGCGGAAGTGTTTCCGTCGCTTGCGCCCGCGTTGATGACGCTGCATCAAAAGTTAAAACACAGCTTTGATCCCAAGGGTATTTTGAATCCTGGGCGTATGTATAAGGATTTATAAATGCAAACAAATATCCCGCAATCCATTTTAGATACACCCCAAGGCAAAGAAGCCAATGATATTTTGCGTGCTTGTGTGCATTGTGGCTTTTGCACGGCGACTTGCCCAACCTATCAAGAGTTGGGTGATGAGCTGGATGGCCCTAGAGGCAGGATTTATCTGATTAAGGATATGTTAGAAGGTGGTGAGGTCACGCAGACTACGCAACAGCATTTGGATACCTGTTTAACATGCAGGGCATGCGAAACCACATGCCCATCAGGTGTAGAGTTTGTGCATTTGGCTGAGCTTGGCAAAGCCATGGTGGAAAAAAAGGTGAAGCGTCCATTTAGGCAGCGCCTGATGCGCAGTGTGCTGGTTAAAGTGTTACCCAACCGTACCTTGTTTGGCACATTGCTGGGTTTAGGCAGGTTGTTTCGCCCTGTTTTGCCGTCACCGCTCAAGAACAAGATACCGCAAGCCAAAAAAGCAGCCCGTTTTCCGCAGCAAGAGCATTTACGAAAAGTATTGTTGATTGAGGGCTGTGTGCAGCCATCCATGTCGCCTGAAATTGATGTGGCAGCAGCGCAAGTGTTGGACAAACTGGGTATTCAAACGCTCAGGCTGTTGCAAGCGCAATGTTGTGGTGCGGTTGAACATCATTTGAACGCGAAAGAAGCGAGCTTGAACCGTGTACGTTTGAACATTGATTTATGGTTTCCTTATGTGGAGTTGGGTGTAGAAGCAATTTTATCCACGGCAAGCGCATGTGCTTTAGAAATCAAAGAGTATGGGTATTTGCTTAAAGATGACCCTGAATATGCAGATAGAGCGAAAATCATTTCGGATAAGGCTAAAGATATTGTTCAGGTATTGGCAGAAGAAGACTTGAGCATGTTTAAGCTGGACAAGCCCAAACGCATTGCCTTTCATGCACCATGCACCTTGCAGCATGGGCAACAACTCAATGGCCGTGTGGAAAGTTTGTTGATGAATTTGGGTTATGAGCTTACGCCTGTAAAAGACGCACATTTATGCTGTGGTTCATCGGGCGCATATTCCATTTTGCAACCTGAACTATCGCAAACCTTGCGGGATAACAAGGTGAAACATTTAACAGCACATCAACCTGAGCTGATTGCCACAGCCAATATCGGTTGTTTGCATCATATTCAGGCAGGGTCAGAAATACCTGTGTTGCATTGGGTTACCTTGCTGGATATAGAGCGTGTTTAAGCTGATTTCCAACAATATGGCAGCACTCACTGTGCTATGCGCAGTTGGGGCATACTTTTATCCGCCTATATTTTTGTTGGTTAAAGATTACTTCTTATGGCTGTTTGCGGTTACTATGTTTGCCGTGGGATTGGTGTTGCCCTTGGATGAAGCCAAGCAAGCCTTGAGGCAGCCTAAGCCGATTGCGATTGGAGTGATAAGCCAGTTTACTATCATGCCGTTGTTAGGGTTTGTAGCAGCGAGCATATTGATAGGATTGGGTTATCCGCAAGCATTGGCTTTGGGCTTTATTATTGTGGGCTGTGCGCCGGGTGCGATGGCATCGAACGTCATGACGTACCTTGCAGGCGGGGCAGTGGCGTTTTCCATTGGCATGACCCTGATTGCAACTATGCTTTCACCCTTGCTGACACCAGCATTGATGGAGTGGTTGGGTGGGGTGTGGTTGCCGATTCCATTTTGGCCCATGATGCAAACGATTTTTATGATTGTGGTATTGCCGCTGGTTGTTGCCATGCTGCTTAAACCCAAACTTAAAACATGGCATAAACCGATTGAGGAGGCAGCACCTGCGCTTGCTTCCATCGCCATTATTATCATTTGCAGTTATGCCGTGGCGGCCAATCAGGCGCGTATTGCCCAGCTTACGACCTGGGTGATTGTGCTGGTGGTGCTGGTCAATGCATTGGGTTATGTGTTGGGCTATGCAGTGGCAAAAGTATTTCATTTTAAAGCCAGCTATCGCATTACTTTGGTGATTGAGATTGGTATGCAAAACGCAGGGCTTGGCGTGGCGTTGGCACTCAAGCATTTTGAGCCGCAAACGGCTTTACCAGCCGCCTTGTTTGCTGTGTGGTGCATTGTGACCACAGCGGCTTTAACGCAAGTGCTGAAGCGGTAGTTTTGGCAGCAACTATTAAATCCATATCAATTATGAGGATGCCAAGCTTGTTTTTCTGTTTATAGTGCGGCTCTTAGAATTGAGAAGAGGTAACAATATGACAACATCATTTCACCCACCACAACGTACGCTTATGGGGCCTGGCCCATCGGATGTGAATCCGCGCATTTTAGAAGCTATGGGTCGCCCAACCATTGGGCATTTGGATCCCTTGTTTGTGCAAATGATGGATGAAATGAAAAGTCTGCTTCAATACGCTTTTCAAACCCAAAATGAATTAACGATTCCTGTATCAGCGCCCGGTTCTGCGGGCATGGAAACATGTTTTGTCAATCTTGTTGAAGCAGGGGATACTGTGATTGTTTGCCAAAATGGTGTGTTTGGCGGGCGCATGAAAGAAAACGTAGAGCGCTGTGGTGCAACAGCCATCATGGTGGAAGATGAATGGGGCAAAGCTTGTGACCCAGCTAAATTGGAAGAAGCCCTTAAAGCTCACCCTGAAGCAACAACGGTTGCTTTTGTGCATGCAGAAACTTCAACAGGTGCGACGACTGATGTAAAAGCTATGTGTGACTTAGCACATGCCCACGGCTGTTTGGCTATTGTAGATGCTGTGACTTCTTTGGGTGGTACAGAGCTTAGAGTTGATGACTGGGGTGTGGATGCCATTTATTCAGGTACGCAAAAATGTCTATCATGTACACCAGGTTTATCACCTGTGTCGTTTAGTCCTGCTGCGATTGAACGTATTCAAAATCGTAAAACCAAAGTGCAAAGCTGGTTCTTAGATTTGAACTTGGTTATGGGGTATTGGGGTAAAGGTGCGAAACGCGCTTATCATCATACTGCTCCTATCAATGCACTTTATGCTTTGCATGAATCCTTGGTGCTGTTGCAAGATGAAGGGCTTGAAAATGCGTGGGCAAGGCATAGGGAGCATCACAATGCACTCAAAGCTGGTTTGGAAGCTTTGGGCTTAACTTTTGTGGTGCCCGAAGCAGACCGTTTGCCACAATTGAATGCTGTGACGATTCCAGATGGTGTGGATGATGCTGAGGTGCGTGGCATGTTGCTCAACGATTACAACCTAGAAATTGGCGCAGGCCTTGGCGTGATGGCGGGCAAAGTTTGGCGTATTGGTTTGATGGGTTATGCTTGTCGTAAAGATAATGTGCTCAAATGTGTGTCGGCATTGGGCGAAGTATTGGGTCGTGTTGGTGTGAATGTCGATGGTAAAAAAGCCATGGCAGCAACATTGGCTGCCTACGGCGAATAACATGAAGGATTTATTAAAAACACCGCTCTTTGATGAGCATGTGAAATTGGGCGGTAAAATCGTACCGTTTGCAGGTTATGCGTTGCCCGTGCAATACAAAAACGGTGCGCTTAAGGAATATACCGTAGTTCGTGAAGGTGAAGCAGGTATTTTTGATATTACGCACATGGGTCAAGTGCGTGTGCAAGGCAAAGGCGCACTAGATTTCTTGCAGTATGTGACCACCAATGATGTATCCAAGCTTGTGGATGGGCAGGTACAGTATTCAGCCTTACTCAATGAGCAGGGCACATTTATTGATGATATCACCACCTATAAAATGGATGATGAAAATTATTATTTGTGTATCAATGCGGCGAATCGGCATAAAGATGTGGAGCATTTGCGCAAAGAAGCTGAAAATTTTGATGTGCAAATTCTTGATGATTCCGATGATACCACATTGCTGGCATTGCAAGGCGCAAAAGCGCAAAGCTTGTTGCAAGATTTGGTTGGTTTTGATTTAGAAGATATAGGTTACTATAAATTTGCACGAGGTCAGATTGGCAGTGCAGGTGGCATTGTGTCACGCACGGGTTACACGGGCGAAGATGGGTTTGAGATTTATATTCCAAACAGTATTGCTGTAGAAGTGTGGGATGCGCTTGTTGAAAGGGGGGCAGTGCCGATTGGCCTTGCTGCGCGTGATATGTTGCGCACTGAAATGGGTTATGCGCTTTATGGGCATGAGATTTCGGATAGCGTGACACCTGTGGAAGCCAAGCTGATGTGGATTACCAAATTGGATAAAGGTGATTTTATAGGTAAAGCTGCAGTTGAAGCGCGCAAAGCAGAAGGTGCGCAGAAAAAGTTGATTGCTTTGAAATTGGTGGGTCGCGGTATCCCGCGCGAGCATTATAAAGTGTTTGTGAATGGTGAAGAAAGTGGAGAAATCACATCGGGTATGCATTCGCCATTGGCGGGTGGTGGTGTTGCGCTGGCTTATGTCAAACCTGAACACATGA
>JALSZC010000250.1 GCA_027059605.1 Ghiorsea sp.
AAATCCACCCTTGTTGATAACATCTGTCCAAACTTAATAAAACTAGGGCCAAGGCGCTCCAAGGCTAAACGAATCTGCACACCCAATTCTTTGGGTTTATACTCAGAACTAAATAGGCTAATCAACCAAATATAAGGGCTAAACAGTCGCAATCTAACGGCAATGGCAGCCAAACCATGCGTGGCCAAAACATGAATAATATACAGTAAGCGAATATTGCGGCGCAGCCCTTTAAATCTCATACCTTCTCTTGTTGAGCTTGTTGTATCGCATGTTCTAATTTATCCAACTGCCGCTGCAATTTATTGACCTTTCTGGAAACCGATTCAACACCAGCTTGCCAAAGCTGTAAATTTTCTGCTGATGGTGTATCCATGCTGCGTAATGCATGATCAATAAACTTGGTTGATTGTTCACGTAATTTTTTCTCAGTATCAATCAAGCTATAGGCAGCTTTAGCAACTTTTCGACCAAAGAAATCACCAAAAGCACGTCTAAGCTCCAACTCCCAATCCAAATCCAGTTCATGCAACAACTTTTGAAATAACAGCATAGCTTGTGAGTCACCCGATAGTTTTAATACTTTTTGCATCACCAACGCATCAGGGTCTTCCTTAGCAAAACTAAGTCGTGCAAAACCTGTAACCGTAGATTCAATTTTCACATCTGGTCGTTGCTCTGAAGATGGATGCACCCACACTGAACCAGCTTTAAAACCAATAAATAATACCGCACCCGTATCTTGAATAAATACACGAAAAACTTTGCCTTCTAAATCATCCAAAATTGAAGCCAGTTGCTGATTATCTTTAAAGAACACCTGCAATACAGAGCTTAGAACGACACATTGCACGGGTACAGGTATCAGTTTTAAAGGTAAAAACATCACACTCATACTTTATAACCCCTATGCATGGCAACGACACCACCCGTCATGTTGTCATATCGCACCAAAGAGAATCCTGCTTGTTGAATCCATTTTTCAAAACGCTTCTGGTCTGGAAAACGACGAATAGATTCAACAAGATATTGGTATGAATCTCTATCTCCCGTAATCATTTCACCCATAGCGGGAATCACGTTAAATGAGTAAGTATCATAAAGCACATCAAGCATAGGTAAGACTGGTTTAGAAAATTCCAAACACATAAACTGACCACCAGGTTTGAGTACACGATAAAACTCAGCAAGGCCGGCTGGCACATCCACAAAGTTACGAATACCAAAAGCAATGGTAACCAAGTCAAAGCTATTATCAGCAAATGGGAGCTTAGTTCCATCTGATTGAATACAATCAGCAATACTAGGCAGCAAACCTTTATCCAGCGTGCGTCTCGCACCTTCTTTGAGCATAGGACCATTCAAATCTGTTAATACGACTCTTGCTTGGCGATTCACCTTATTTAGCAAACCAATCGCAATATCACCTGAACCCGCAGCTACATCCAAAGCTATACCACCTTTGGGCAACACTGCCTTAGCAATAAAGCTACGTTTCCACAAGCGGTGCATACCACCACTCATCACATCATTCATAATATCATATTTGTAAGCAACAGAAGAAAATACTTCCATAACTTTGCCCGCTTTTTCATCTGTAGAGACAGTTTCAAAGCCAAAATGTGTTTGTTCTGTTAAGGATTGTTCATTCATGGGGCAAGCGTAACAGCGAAGTTACTTATTGTTGACTATTAAATGCATTGTGCGTTGAGCAGGTGCTCAAAAGGTTTAAGTGGTTTGAGGCACAGAAGAAGCGGATACTTCGGCTTGTTGCGCTGTTTTGTCTTCAAGCTCTTCAATGACCCATGCTGTTTCATCAGCAAGCAAAGCTTTTACAATCTGGCAATTCATCGCATGTCCACTACGCACACCTTCAAAAGCACCAACAATGGGATAACCTGCTAAAAACAAATCGCCGACTGTATCCAATACTTTATGGCGTGCACATTCATCCACATAACGTAAGCCACCTTCATTGAGTACACCGTATTTATCCAAAACAACAGCATTATCCATAGACCCGCCAAGCGCAAGCCCAGCCTTTTGCAAAGCTTCAACCTCATGAATAAAGCCAAATGTACGCGCCCTACTTACTTCACGAGCATAACCTTG
>JALSZC010000251.1 GCA_027059605.1 Ghiorsea sp.
CGGATTTGCACCTTCCATGCGCTGGGTTTGATGATGGTTAGGGAACATGCGTCATTGGTCGGGCGAAGACAGCGGCTTTCTATTTTTGCAGTGAATGAGCAGAAGTCTGCCATGCGTTCAGTATTAGCAGATTTAAAGTTGCCTACCGATGCTGATCAAGTCGATAGAATTTTAACAAAAATATCGCAGATGAAAAATGGCATGTTGGAATCTAAAGATAATGTCTTATCCATGATTGCCGATAAATACGACACGTTATTGCAAAAAATGAATGCGGTGGATTTTGATGATTTGATTGTGTTGCCGCTACGAATTCTCAATGGTGATGCAGAGGCTAGAGCATTGTGGCAAAGCCGTTGTCGTCATTTTTTGGTGGATGAATACCAAGATTCCAGCCGTATGCAGTATGACTTTGTGCGTTTGTTGGCACCAGACAATGCTAACCTCACGGTGGTGGGTGATGATGACCAATCCATTTATGGTTGGCGTGGTGCGGAGGTGAAAAACTTGTTTCAGTTGGAGCGCGATTATCCAACGTTAGAAGTGATTAGACTGGAAGAAAACTACCGTTCCACAGGTGCTATTCTTCAAGGTTCCAATAGTTTGATTGCCCATAACTCTGAGCGTTTGGGTAAAAAACTTCGCTCCAATCTTGGCATTGGTAAACCGATTCGGATATGGGTTGCTGAAACATCTGAAGATGAAGCTGAACGTGTGGTGGCTGAAATCAGGTCGCAGCGGGCAGTTGCACAAATCAAATGGGATGATTGTTGTATTTTGTATCGCTCATCGTTTAAGTCGCGTGCTTTTGAGATGGCGTTAAGAGAAGCTGATATTCCTTATCATGTCAGTGGTGGTTTGTCCTTTTTTGATAGGGCAGAAGTGCAAGATTTTTTAGCTTATTTAAAATTGATTGGTAATTTTTCAGATGATTTGGCATTGATGCGAGCCATTTCAAGACCAAGACGGGGTATTGGTAGCAAAGCTTTAGAACTATTGGGTCAATTTGCCCACGAAAAACAATGTTCATTGCTTGAGGCTGCTTTGGAAGATGGTTTTCAACATCCTAAAGCGAATGTGCTTAAGGCTTTTGGGCAAATGCTGGTAGATATTGAACATGTGTTTTTACATGGTGAACCAGACGATGCTTTTGATATGTTGCTGGAACGTTCAGGGCTTGAAGATGCTATCCGTGCTGAAGCTGAAGATGAGGATGAAGCCGAGCGGCGCATGGGTAATATCATGAGTTTGCGCCGTTGGTGGTTGCGGCACAGTGAAAATGGGGGTGATTTATCATCCTTTTTGCAACATGTTTTCTTAGCTGCCGATGATAAAGATGAAGACCCGCAAGGGCAGGTGCGTTTGATGACTGTGCATGCAGCTAAAGGTTTGGAGTTTTCACATGTATTTGTAGTGGGCATGGAAGATGGAAGTTTTCCGCATAAAAATGCAGTGGCTGAAAATCGGTTGGAAGAAGAACGCCGCTTAATGTATGTGGCGATGACCAGAGCACGCTTTAGGTTGACGTTAAGCTATGCCAAATCGCAACGTAAATTTGGACAAGTTGAAAAAATGGGTCCTTCACCATTTTTAAAAGAAATTGATGCGGATGTGTTGCATTGGGTGGATAAAACACCCGACACAGAAGAAGGCAAAGTGGCTGCCAAAGAAGAGGTGGATGCACATATGGCGGCGATTCGAGAGATGCTTGGGCTGGATTAATTTATTGTTACCTTCTATACTTTATTATTGGGTAGTCTATAGATTACAAAAGTAAAAGGGGGAGCGTGAAGGTATATGAGTTTTGATTTAACTATTAAACAAGAGCAGCAAGATATTTGGGATAAAAACAGTCGTAAAAGAGCTGATGTATTTTTATATGTTTATATCCCTATTATTCTAATCTTTGGCGTGTTTAATGTGCTTTCTAATAATTGGGTGGTTGGTACACTTGAGTTATTAGAGGTGATAACAGCTTCCACGCTTTTGTTGATGAAGAAAAAAATTAGCGCGAACATGCTTTCCCAGCTATGTGTAGCCCATATCTCAATACTGACCATAGCCTTTGTTTTTTTTCCTGCAGTAAGTAATACTGCATATTTATGGGCATTT
>JALSZC010000252.1 GCA_027059605.1 Ghiorsea sp.
TTTGGTAAAGAAGCAGCACTTACAGCAGGTATTGACCATGCTAAAGGTGAGGTGGTGGTGCCTATTGATGTGGATTTACAAGACCCTCCTGAACTGATTTTGGATTTTGTGCGCGAATATGAAGCGGGTTATGATGTGGTGCTTGGTAAGCGCGAAGATAGAACCAGTGATACGGCAGCTAAACGTATAAGTGCTGATTTTTTCTATAAAATGCATAATAAAATTTCGGATATTCAAATTCCACAAAATGTTGGCGATTATCGCTTGATGTCACGGCGTGTGGTGGAGGCATTAAAACAATTGCCTGAAACACAGCGTTTTATGAAAGGCATTTTTGCATGGCTTGGTTTTAAAACAACCATTGTGAATTATAAACGTGATGAGCGTAAAGCAGGTGAATCCAGCTTTAATGGTTGGAAGCTTTGGAACTTCGCACTGGATGGTATCACTAGCTTTTCAACTGCGCCTTTACGAGTTTGGTTGTATGTGGGCAGTGTGTTGTCGCTGATTGCCTTTGTGTATGGCTCATGGATTATTCTGAAAACACTGATATTTGGTGTGGATAGCCCTGGTTATGCATCCATGATTACCGTCGTACTGTTTCTTGGTGGTATTCAACTGATGGGCATTGGTATTTTGGGTGAGTATATTGGTCGGATTTACCTTGAATCTAAGCGCCGACCTATTTATATCGTGGAGCGCGAATATTAAGGTATTGTTGCTGCAATTAAGTAGGTATGGTTTCTTCGGCATGATTGCGACATTGATTCATTTGCTGTCAGCATGGCTGTTGATATATGGGTTCAGCACATCGGTATTGCTTGCTAATAGCTGTGCCTTTTTCATTGCTTTCATGTTTTCCTATGTTTTTCAAAGTAAATATGTGTTTAAAGCAACATTTGATGTGCAGAAATTTGTACGTTTTTTTGCAGTGCAGGGTGGGGCATTTGTTTTGGCTTACATGTTGTCCACATGGTTTCCATTGGGGAATCAGTACTTACAAACGCTCATGATTGTAGCTGTGATTCCGCTAATATCATTTGTCATTCATAAGATTTGGACATTTAAAGTCGTTTAAAGGTGCAATAAAAGGTTGGATAAGGGGAAAACTATGAAAGGTATGCAAGAATACATGATAAGCCGACGATTTTGGATGTTCTTAGCCATCTTGGTCTTGGTGCGGGTATATATGATGGTGGTTTTTCCACTGACCGATACTACTGAAGCACGTTATGCCAATATCGCACTGATGATGGCGACGAGTAATGATTGGATTACGCCATATTTTGATGTGGGTATTCCTTTTTGGGGCAAACCACCGCTTTCTTTCTGGGCAGCGGCATTGTCTTATGAAGTGTTTGGTGTGCATGATTTTGTGCCACGTATTCCTTCGCTCATATTTACATTGCTTACGGCGTGGTTGATTTTCCGTTACTTGAGTACTTTTTATGTCAAGGCGACAGCCTATTTGGGTGTATTAATCTATTTATCCATGGTTTTGGTGTTTGTATTGAGTGGTGCTGTATTAACCGATCCTTTTCTCGTTTTTGCCAGCACATTAACCATGATTTCTTTTATCATGGTGATACGAAAACAAGAGTCTTATTGGAGTCATTTGTTTTTTGTTGGTATTGCTTTGGGGTTGTTGACCAAAGGACCATTGATTGTTGTGCTGGTGGGTGGTGCATTAAGCATGTGGTTGATGTGGGACTTTAAACGTTTGAAATTACTTCGCGCTTTTTCTTGGTGGGCAGGTTTAGCTATTGTAGTGGTATTGGCTTTGCCTTGGTATGTGCTGGCTGAATTGAAAACACCAGGTTTTATCGATTATTTTATTGTTGGTGAGCATTTCATGCGGTTTATTGATTCGGGCTGGAAAGGTGATTTGTATGGCACGGCGCATAAAGAACCCAAAGGTTATATTTGGATTATGTGGCTGGGTGCAGCGCTTCCTTTTTCATTCATGGTTTTAGCAATATTGGGTAAACGTATGCTGAGTGCATCGGGTATTAAACAGATGTTTCATACATTACGGCAACAGCAGGAAATAAGTTATTTTGTGATGTGGTCATTGTTCACGCTTATTTTCTTCACGATTTCTGC
>JALSZC010000253.1 GCA_027059605.1 Ghiorsea sp.
GTACAAGAAAAGTTTTGTCCGTCTGGCGACATGTGAACATCTACATCCACAGGCGGATTGGTTAATACCGACGATAAATCACCATGTTTTACATTATCTCCACCACCGCCATAAAAATGGCATGAACCGCAATTCTTCCGTTCAGGCAGAGCAACGCTCTGTGCTGTTTTTTTCCAGTTGATTGGCTTTTGTCCTGCAAAAAGAATAGAACATGCTGGACTACCTTTGGTGGGGGGTAATTTATAATACTTGCCTGTGGAATCATGGCAGACCAAGCAATCAATTTGGCTTTGCTTCTTAGGAAGTTTGAAATTCTTAGCACCATAGCTGATATGACATTGTGCACACATACCCTCATTGCCTCTAGCATTGCTGCAAAAGTTATTAATCAGATGCTCTTTGCCCAGAAGCTGCCCTGTTTTTTTATTGTGATATGTCCAAGTCCAGTGAATATTTTTCTGAATTTGTTCGCCCGCTTGATTATGACACGTTAAACAAGCTTGGGTCACTTCTTCACCCGATTTAAAGTCCTTTTGTAGCTCAGGGAATTGGCTGTGGTCTGCTGTTGTACTTAAAGGAATGGCAGATTTTTCTTCACTAAAACCATAACTCACCCATGTTATTAAACTGGCAAACAAACCCAGCAGCAGGAGAGCTTTCAGCCTTTGAAAGGATTGCTTCATCATACCACCTCCTTCTATTCTACAACTTTAAAGCATACCATACACCAAGCACTGTTCTAATACTCTATCAATCCTTTTGTTGTGGTACAAATGTTTCACCACCCATGGCTTGATACAAAGCAGTCGTATCAATCAAACGGCGTGTTTGAACACCAATCAAAGCAACTCGTGTTTGCTCCAATTGCTGTTTACTTGCCAATACTTGTGCATAACTGGCTGCACCTGCTTCATATTCTTGCTCCACAAGTTGTGTTGTTTTCTCAGCCGCCTGCATGGCTTTGGCTTGTGCGTTCAAGCTTTGTGCATCATAATCCAATGCAGAAAGTACATCAGCCACACCTTGAAAGGCCTGCAACACCGTTTGCCTATAATTGGCTGCCACAGCTTCATAACCTGCTTTGGCAGCACGCGATTCAGCAGGAAGCCCCGCATTAAACAATGGCTGTGTAAGCTGACCTGCCAAGCCCCAGACTAGCGTTTCTGCGCCAAATAAACCTGATGTCGTTAAGGCTTGAGAACCAATATTCGCACTTAAATTAAGCTGAGGATACATGCGCGACACCGACAAACCATACTTCGCATTTGCCGACCGCAACAAAGCTTCCGATGCCAAAATATCAGGGCGTTGCTCCAAAAGCTCGGATGGAATCAGCACCGGAAGCTCTTGCGGCAGTGTGAAATCTGCCAAGGTAAATGAGGGCACTAGGTTGCTGTTTGGTGCTTGGCCGATTAATAATGCCAACACATGCCGCTGTTTCGCCAAACTATTTTTGAGCTGCGGTATATTGGCGCGAAATTGCTCAACACTGCTTTCAAGTGCTGTGACTTCGCTCTCACCGACTGCACCCAAAGCAAAGCGTTGCTTGGTCATATCCAATTGCTCTTCTAACACTTGCAGAATATTTTGGTTAGCAACCAACTGTTCTGATAATTGAGCCTCTACCATAGCTGCACTTACCGTGTTCGCAATCAGACTTAAACGTGCGGCTTCAAATTGAAAACGCTGATATTCTGTTTCTGCCTCTAAGGATTCCAATAAACGACGGTTGGTTCCAAACAAGTCAAAGTTATAACCTAAATTGAGACCCGCATTGTATAGGGTATAAGTTGATGAACTGGAAGGCAGGCCAAATGCAGCTTTATTGATGCGTTGCCTAGAGCCACCTGCACCTAGAGACACTTGCGGATAAAGGCTTGAACCTGTTTGTGCTTCATATGTTTGTTTGGCTTGCTCTAATTTAGCTTCAGCAGCCTGCAACGTTGGGCTAGATAACAAAGCTTGCTCCACAAGTTGATTTAGTTTCTCAGACGCAAAGCTTTTCCACCATTCAGCCTGCACTGCATTACGTACAAATGTTTGTGTTTCACCCAATGCAACAGGCTCTGGCAAGGATTCAACCAAAGTAAGCT
>JALSZC010000254.1 GCA_027059605.1 Ghiorsea sp.
CGGGTTTCAATATCTTCAGTGACAAAAATATCTGAGCCTTGTTGTTGCTGTTTGGCAACGGAATGCAGGGCAGTTTGATGCCCTGATTTGCGTACATAAATCTCTAAGACTTCATCAGGACAGGGTAAGGTGCGGTAGTCCATAATACCCATGTCCATCAACTCTTGGGCGCGTTCGGCATGCCCATGTTCGGCAAGGATAACAATATTGGCTTGCGGACGTTGCTTAAAGATTCGGTGTACTACGCTAAGAATAGTCACATCATCCCAAAGAAAGATAAGGCTGAATTGGTCAAGCATATCAGATTCAAATTTCATCAGTACATCTACAGGTGTGTCGGGAAGCAATGTACCCAGTTGGATTTGTACATCAGAGATGTATTGCATAGGGAAACCAACAATGGCGATATGATGTTGCTCGTTCATGGGTTCTCCTTGATTAAGCTTTCAGCTTCACGTTCGGCAAGTGTTAGCGATGCCATAGATGCGTAAATACCTGCATCGGGATTGGCTTTGAGTGTTTTGAGTCGTTCTATAGCTTGATTCCACTTGCCATTTTTAAGTTGGCAAACGCTGTAGCGATATTGCCATACTGGGGTTTGTAAGGTTTGAGGTGTCTGTTTATATAACTGTTCTGCACGCAGATAATCTTTACCCTTAAACAAGGCATGAGCTTGGTTTAGCATGGCTTGGTCTGCATCATCAGGTTGGTATTTGGCATACATGCGCCATGCACGTGCAGCAACATGCCAGCGTGATAGTTTTTCGGAAGTTAAAGCTTGAACTTTCCAATATTCAGCACGGGTTTCTTTTGCCAAGTCTTCGGGGGCAACGGCATTTAAGGTGTGGGATGCTGAGGTGGCATCATTGTTTTGAATTTGCATATGAGCAACAATGACCAACATTTCAGGGCGGTATAATGTATATTCATGTTTATCCAACCATTGTAATACTTTTTGAATGCCCTGTGGGTCTTGGCGGTCTAACCAAAGTTTGGCACGTTCTAACATCACTTTTTCACCCCATACACTGCCTTGGGCTTGTTGTTGTAATGATGTGAGCATTTGTTCTGCTTGTTCATA
Organism: Ghiorsea sp.; assembly: GCA_027059605.1. Taxonomy (GTDB): domain Bacteria; phylum Pseudomonadota; class Zetaproteobacteria; order Mariprofundales; family Mariprofundaceae; genus Ghiorsea. The sequence goes on from JALSZC010000254.1 coordinate 1,082, forward strand.
TTCCATCAATACACGCAAACCATGGGCAACAGCAAAGCGTAATTGTGTAGAATCTTGCGCTGATGGTCGAAAGTTGGGGAAGCGTTGCCATAAGGATATAGCTTTTAGCCATGTTTGCTGTTGAACAAGTGTATTCATTTGACGCTCAAAGCTTTGATACCCCAGAGCCTTGGCTTGTTGAGCAATGGTTTGGTCAATGGATTTAGATGCACGTGTGAACTGTTGCAAAGCAGCATCACCCGCAGTTTTTGGGCTATTTTCAGGGTCATGTTGCGCAACTTTTTCCCATAACTCTGCTTCATGTAAAAAAGCTTCATCTTCGATAATGGACATTTGATTTTGGTTTGCTATGCGTTTTAAGGCAATAATCGCTGGTTTGATGTCGTAATAGGTTTGTTTATCACGCATTTGAATCATCAGTTTGCGCATAAAAGCTTTTCTACCAACTATAGAGCCAGCTTCTTTGTCTGCGAGCAATTCATAAACTCTAGCTACATCTTCAATAGGAGGGTTGGGTAAACCCAGTAATAAATCAGCTTGGAGTAGGCGTATAGCAGGTGAGTGAGAACTGGTCTTAAATGTTTTAAGAAACTCTCGGGTTTGAATCAGTGCTTGGCGTTTTTTTCCTTGGATGTTTAAAAGGTTGATATAACGCGCATAAATATTGTCGTGTGTTGTAATCAAGTCTGGGTTTAAGCGATAAATCTTTTCAAATACAGGTAAAGCTTGGTCGTATCGCCCTTCTTCATAGTCAATAAGTGCAGTCCATAGTTGAACCTCACGACCTTGTATGGAATCACGCTCTACATGAAGTGCAAAACGTAAGAACATACTCCGTGCATCTGCTAAACGATGATGAATAAAATAAATTTTACCCAAGGTCATCATACTGTCTTGGGCTTGTTGAGAATTGGGAAACCTTCGTTGTAAATCAAGAATACTAGCTTGAGCTTCTTCGAGGGCATCTTGTTTCCAGTATAAATCAATGATTTGTGCCAATAGT
>JALSZC010000255.1 GCA_027059605.1 Ghiorsea sp.
TTTTTATACGGTTGCGGGTCATAAACCTTACACCTTATATTTTTCACAGCAGGCTGATGGTTATATTTCCGTGGTCATGATTGCAGAGGGCAATAGGCTGGAAGCTGAAATGCAAAATCGGCGACATGAAGTGGCAGAAGCTGTTTCACGCATTGCTTTAGAGCGGGCGCATGAGATTAAAAATCCTTTGGCATCATTGCGTGGGGCAACACAATTATTGAGTGAGCAAGTTGATGGTGATGCTTTGGAAATCGTGGAACGCATGCTTGCCGATGTGGATAGAATTAAAGAGCGTGTGGATAGTTTCTTGCAAGTAGGGCCAAGAGCCAATGTGAAGATGACATTGGTCAATATTCATGTGTTGATTGATGAAGTCAGTCAAAGTGATACGGCTGTGAAATTACAGCGTTCGTTTGACCCCAGTATTCCGCCGATTATGTGCCATGAGCGTAGGTTTCGCCAAGCCATTGAAAACCTCTGGAGCAATGCGGTGGAAGCAGGTTCAGACTTGGTGATTTGGGAAACACGTATTGAACATGGTGTGGTGCTTACAGGGCATAAAGGCACGGTTTTATCGATTAAAATTATCAGTAATGGTGCGGAGATTCCTGCGCATATTCGAGATAAAATGTTTGAGCCTTATGTGACGGGTAAAGCACGGGGTAATGGTTTGGGTTTAAGCATTGTGCAGCAGGTGGTACAGGAGCATGGGGGTAAGGTTGAGGTGCAAAGTGAATTGATGCGCACCTCCTTTACCATGTATCTGCCGCTTCGTACGGAGGAGTAGAGGGTAAGCATGTTAAAAGCATTAATTGTAGATGATGATGATGGCATTCGCTGGGTATTAAGCAGGGTGCTTAAAGAGCAAGGTTTTGAAGTGGTAGAAGCCCCCGATTTGGCAACTGCACATCAAGCCATTGCCGCAGATAAGTTTGCGATTATCTTTTTGGATGTGTTTTTACCCGATGGTAATGGCATGCAAGTGTTGGAATCGGGTGCATTTGATGCGCCTGTGATTATGTTGACGGCTGAAACCACTTTTGACCATGCCGTTGAAGCCTATCGGGCTGGTGCTATGGAGTATTTGCCCAAACCGTTTGATTTGGATGAAGTGCGTGAGCTGGTTGAGCGGGTTAAACCCAAAGCAAGTGTGAAAAAACGACAGAAGAAACAAGTAGAAAGCGAAGCTACAGCACAACATCAACCTATTTTGGGTAAAAGCCCAGCTATGCAGCAGTTGTTTCGCATGATTGGGCGTGTGGCGGCATCGGATATGACAGTGCTCATCACAGGTGAGTCGGGCACAGGTAAAGAATTGGTGGCGCAAGAATTGCACAAACAAAGTCCAAGAGCCGACCAAGCCTTTGTTGCCATCAACACTGCAGCGATTCCTGCTGAATTATTGGAAGCAGAGCTGTTTGGGCATGAAAAAGGTGCATTTACAGGTGCAGATAAAGCCAGAGCGGGGCATTTTGAAGAAGCTGATGGTGGCACGTTGTTCTTGGATGAAATTGGTGATATGCCATTAGCCTTGCAAGCCAAGATGTTGCGTGTGTTGGAGACAGGGGAAGTGCAACGCGTGGGTAGCACCAAAACCAAGCGAGTGAATGTGCGTTTATTAGCCGCTACACACCAGTTTTTACAAGATAAGATTCAAAAAGGGCAGTTCCGTGAGGATTTGTATTATCGTTTAAATGTGATTCCTGTGCATATTCCACCACTTCGCGAGCGTAGAGATGATATTCCAGAATTGGCTGCGGCATTATTGGCATCGGCTGCCGAAGAATTGCATATCACTGCCCCGATTTTGATGGATGATGCCATTGGTTTGTTACAACGCTTTGATTGGCAGGGCAATGTGCGTGAGCTAAAAAATGTGATGCGCCGTCTTGCTGTGCTTACTCCAGGTGCAAGCATCACCATGACTGATGTGGCATTGGCGTTGGGCAATGATGAAGGCAATAAAACTGAGCCTGAAACATTGGCAGGGGCAGTGGAGCGTTGCATCAAGCGTTATATGGATCAACTGGGTTATGAAGATGCACAAGGTTTGCATAGGCATGT
>JALSZC010000256.1 GCA_027059605.1 Ghiorsea sp.
GCTTTTGCCGTTATTCGTGGCAAATACCAAACCGCAGATGACAAAGGCGAAGTTACCCCCTTTCAAGCTTTAACCACTGCCCTTTCCGCCACCGTAGGTTTGGGTAATATCGCAGGCGTTGCCATTGCCATTATTATTGGTGGCCCTGGGGCGATTGTCTGGATGATGATTGCAGGTTTCTTTGGTATGACAGCAAAATTTACCGAGGTTACATTAGGGCAGATGTACCGCCAAGTTCGCCCTGATGGCAGATTGATGGGCGGTGCTATGGAATACCTTTCTCATGGTTTGTCTGAAAAAGGCATGCCCAGTTTAGGTAAAGCCATGGCGATGATGTTTGCTATCTTCTGTATTTTTGGCTCACTGGGTGCTGGCAATGCTTTCCAAGTGTCTCAGGCTTTGGGTGCCATCAAAGGTGAGATAACTTTCTTTAACGATTTCCCATGGATGTTTGGGCTTATCATGGCAGCCATTGTAGGCACGGTGATTATTGGTGGCATCAAGCGCATTGCCCATGCTGCTGAAGCGATTGTGCCGACCATGGTTTTGCTTTATGTCGGCACCTGCTTGTTTATCATCATTTCCAATTCAGCACAAGTACCCCAAGCCTTTGCCACCATTTGGCATGGTGCATTTTCTTTAGATGCAGGTTTAGGTGCTTTGATTGGTGTGATTGTGCAAGGCTTTAAACGCGCTGCTTTTTCCAGCGAGGCAGGCATTGGCTCTGCGGCAATTGCCCATTCTGCGGCATCGGTCAAATATCCTGTTCGCCAAGGTATGGTTGCACTGTATGAGCCTTTTATTGATACCATTGTAATTTGTACCATGACAGCTTTGGTGATTGTCATTACTGGGGTTTATAACGCACCCGAACATGCAGAACTGGTGCTCAATAAACATGGTGCGGCACTGACATCTGCAGCTTTTGGCTCTGTTGTGCCTTGGTTTTCATACATCCTCACTGTATCCGTAGTTCTGTTTGCCTTTAGCACCATGATTTCCTGGTCTTATTATGGTGAACGCTGCTGGACATACCTTTTTGGAGAACGCTTTTCGCTGACTTACAAAATTATTTTCCTAATTTTCATTGTGCTCGCCACCATAGGTAGCGCAGGAAATATTTTAGACTTTAGTGATCTGCTTATTTTAGGCATGGCACTGCCCAACTTTATCGGGCTGTATATTCTTCATGGTAAAGTCAAAACAGCACTGCACGATTATTTAGTAAAATTAAAAAGTGGTGAAATGGACAAAGAAAGCACCCAAAAAGCCGTTGAGTCATAGCCATACAACTGGGTTATTCCGACGTTTTAAAAGCAAAAGCTAGAGAAGTTAGCCATTGCAAACTATACTGCGCACGACTTTAAAATCAGGTGGTCTTTATGGACATTGACGTAAAAAAAATCGCAAATCTTTCTCGCATTCGTTTAACCGATGATGAAGCGACTGAACTTGCACCCCAACTTAATAGTATTATGGGATATATAGATAAGCTGAGTGAAGTGAACACCGATGGTGTGAGCCCGACTGCGCACCCCCATGATGTAGCTATGCCGCAACGTGCTGACATTGTTACCAATACGGACTGTCGTGATGCTTTGCAGAAACCAGCACCACGTACGGAGTCAGGTTTATACGTTGTACCTAAAGTGATTGAGTAGCAATCTCACTTCTCCCTAAAACCAAATTATTTTTTGAGGACATATTATGCCATTTCGTTCACTCAGTGACATTCAAAATCAACTTAATGCAGGACAAACTACTGCAGTTGAAGTTGCCCAGCTCTATTTAGATCGCATCAAACAATACAACGATGATTTAAATGCCTTTGTACATATTGATGCCGAGCATGTATTGGCGCAAGCCCAAGCTTCTGATGCATATAGAGCTGAACATGAAGCCAGACCTTTAGAAGGTTTACCCATTGCCATCAAAGATATTTTTTGCACCCAACATGGACCAACCACTTGCTGCTCTAAAATTTTAGAAGGCTTTGAAGCACCTTATGATGCCCATGTCATTACTCGCCTGAGGGAAGCTGGTGCTGTATTGGTGGG
>JALSZC010000257.1 GCA_027059605.1 Ghiorsea sp.
TGAGCTGTGGCGCGATAGACACATCCAACATGGATGAAATCCCATATTTACCAAACAGCCATACTGTCAAACTATTCATCAAACCGCCAAAGCAACCTGCGGCGAACACAACCAACAATTTATTCATCTTTGTTCCTCACTGAAAAACTAAGCATAGCCTTTTTAAGGCAAAACAAAACCCACAGCCGTTGCCGACTGTGGGTTATGAGGTTGAGATGAGTTTGTTTAATCGATTTTAGCAGGTGCTGGGACACTTACCCCATTGATGTTACCATTTTTACCTGAATCATCAATTTCACGTTGCACATCTTCTGTGTTTTTATGCAGTAAGCTTGTGGTGGATACGCCTGTGTTTTTCGCACCAGCTTTAAGCATACGAATCAAAGCATAAAGTAGGAATACCCACCAAAGTGCTAAGATAAGTTTTTGTCCTGCAACACTGTCTGGAGAGATAAATTGATACCATTTATAGGTTTCAATCATCAATGAAGAGCTAAGGAACTCTTTGTGTTGTTCATAAAGTAATGTGAATGGTAAATAACCAACCGCAAAGCCCATAAAACCAACCAAAGTGTTCAAATACCCCATGCCCAAACGCATATAAGAGCGGATTTCGCAGCCAATCAAACTTACCGCACCAAAACCAAGGAATAATCCGCCAATGAGATTGCCTGCTGTGGTTTGATATTTAAGTGAACCTTCAAAGCCAGGAGAAATATCAAAGATAACCCATGCCAAAACGATAAAACCAAGCATAACGACCCAGTGGGCTAACAAACCAATCATGGGCAAATAGCTACGCATCAAGGTGCGTGTAATGCGAGGCACACCAAGTTTGGCGTAGAAAGAATCGTGTTTGGTCATCATGCTGCCAGCTTCCCATGAGACCAGTGCACATTCTGTACCCATACCACTTTTAGCAAGGCCAATACCACCGATGATACCTGCGGTTAAAGTGATAATCACATAAGCCCAACCTTTACTATCGACTGATTTGCTGAATTCAACCAATTCACCGTGTTTGAGGTGTTGCATACTTTCAGGGTTGAACAGTCCGCCATAAACGGCCACAGAAACAAAGGCGAGTACAAATAATACACCAAGCCAGTACAATGGGTTTTGGTAGCCCTTTTTATTACTAGGGCAAGTTGCCGCTTCGCCAGCATCATTGCCGCAAACATAAGATTTTGTTTCTTGGTGTTTGAAGTAAGGTGCCATGCCTACCCGACCCAACATATAAAACCCAGCTGCTCCACCTAACGCCATAAAAAATACGGTGATAAATGAATGCACATTCATAAGCGGTATGCCTCCCATGAGATGGTTGAGCGTACAGCCGCCAGCTAGCCGAGTACCATAACTAAACATCATACCACCAAGGAATGATATCAATAGCACACGTGGCGAATAATATGCCCAAGAGCGGCTTTCCCGCTCCATTCTAGAGACTAAGAACCCACCAATCATCATGCCAACAATTGGCCAGCCAATGCCCGGTACAAATGCACCGCCTACACTTGCCACACCATCGACTGCTTTGCCGTAGAGCTCAAAATCCGGCAAATCAAAGAGGCGATAAATAAACGTTTCTAAGCCGCGAAACATTTTACCCAAATCTGTGGTGACGGTAATCGGTTTTAAAACAGGCGTTCCGCCAGCCTCAACCTTTTGAACCCACAGCCCTAACATATAAACAATCTGAGCAATACCAAATGTGATACCTGCCCAGAAGAATGACCATTGCACACGTGTATAACGTTTTAGGAAGTTTTTTCTTTTATCCATGACTTCTGCTCCTTTATTTTTTATCAGCCTGAACTGATAAAGGTCAGAATATCAAAATTAGTTGAAAAATGCAACAGTTGTTTAATGCAACAAGACTTATGTCTGTAGCCAAGCTATAGCTTCATCTAGGTTTTCAAAAAACTGAACCTCACCTGAAACAAACCAAGAACCAATTTTGGCAGTGGTTTTCTGCCATGTTTTATGTCCGTAGATAGCAATTTTTTTGAAGTCGTTGTTATGGTTTAACCCCAGTTTAAAATCATCCCATGCTG
>JALSZC010000258.1 GCA_027059605.1 Ghiorsea sp.
TGCTTCAGACTAGTCGCATCAAGCACTTGTACAGCATCTACGACCACTTGCATCGGTTGGGCTACCATCTCCTCAAGCACTGACTCTGCTTGTTTCGCTCCATGCACAAATATATCTTGTAACAAAGAGCCTTGCTGCTCTGATAATTGCTGAGTTACATCCGTCATAGTACTGCTACAGCAAAAAGTAAGCCAACAATCAGTTTAAGCATTTTAGAGTGCTGCAAAAGCGTGGGTAATGGGATAACGTCTATCCCGACCAAATGCCTTTTCTGTAATTTTTACACCTGGTGGTGCTTGCCTACGTTTGTATTCAGCCAAATGCACCATACGCACAATACGTTGTACTTCTTTGAGGTCATAACCAAACTGAGCAATTTCTTTCACACTCAAACGTTCTTCAATGCTCGCCTTTAAAATCGCATCCAGCATCGCATAATCAGGCAATGAGTCTGAATCTTTTTGCTCAGGTCTAAGCTCTGCCGATGGTGGCTTATCAATGGTATTTTGTGGAATCACTTCTTTATCTTTATTCAAATACTTACACAGCGCAAACACTTCCATTTTATACACATCTTTAAGTACGGCAAAACCACCTGCCATATCACCATACAACGTGGCATAACCCACTGCCATTTCTGATTTATTGCCTGTGGTGAGCAGCATGCGCCCTGTTTTATTGGAAATTGCCATGAGCAACACACCACGAACTCGGGCTTGGATATTTTCTTCGGTGACATCCCTGTCTGTTTTTTCCCAAGCTTGAAATGTATCAGCCAAAGTACGTTCAATCGCAGATACACTTTCAGCAATCGGTAAAGTGATGCTTTCAATACCAAGGTTTTGAACCAAGTCCTGTGCATCCTTGATGGAGTGGTCGCTGGAAAATGATGAAGGCAATAACACGCCCAACACATTGTCTTTGCCCAATGCGTCCACCGCAATTGCAGCCGTCAGTGCTGAATCAATGCCACCTGACAAACCAAGCACCACTTGTGTACTACCATTGCGCAATACATAGTCTTTCGTGCCCAAAACCAAAGCCTGATAGATTTGTGCTGTTGGCTCTTCAATCACAGCCAACATCGCAGGTGTTAGGTCTTGCATGTCAATTTCTGCCGTAGCTTCAACAAACATGGGCAAACGAAGTATCACCTCCCCCTCCTGATTCACCACATGTGAACCCCCATCAAACACCACTTCATCTTGTCCACCTACAGGGTTTACATACACCACAGGGCAACCAAATTGTTTGGCGCGTTTGGCGGTTAATGCCTCACGTTCATATTGTTTATTGATATGAAAAGGCGATGCATTGAGGTTAAGCCAAACATCACAACCCAAATCTTGTTGTGCGATTGCCAAATCATCATCCCACAAGTCTTCGCATACGCCTACACCAACCTTGCTTCCTTTAATATTAAACACAGCATGCCCTGCACCTGCTGTAAAATAACGCTGCTCATCAAAGACACCGTAATTGGGCAGTTTTTGTTTATCATAAATGCCAATCAGTCTGCCGTGTTGTGCCATGAATACACTGTTGTACAACTTATCTTCTTCAGCTCTTGGCGCACCAAACACCACCACAGCTTCGCCACTACTCTGTACAATCGCACCAATAGCTTCATCCACTTCAGCCAAAAAAGATGGGTGAAACAATAAATCTTCAGGTGGGTACCCCGTAATCACAAGCTCTGGGAACACAAGCATATCCGTCTCAGTGCCGCTGGCATCTTGCATGCCTCGATATACCTTTCTCGTATTTTCTAAAATATCGCCTACACGGGGTGTTATTTGCATCAATTTGATTTTCATGGGGCAAGTGTATCGTTGCTAATGCGTGATGGGTAGATTCTGTGTAAGCTTTGCCTATGAATGATGCGCTAGATATTCAAATCGTCCAAAACCTTAACCGTGGCTTAAGTTATGCAGAAAGCTGTTTTGAGACTTTTCGGGTCATTGATGGCGTGATTTTTTTATGGGATAAACATTGGCAACGTTTGCAGCATGGGCTTGCAAGTTTTGGGCTTGATGTATC
>JALSZC010000259.1 GCA_027059605.1 Ghiorsea sp.
GAGCGAGGAAAAGTTAAATTATTATCTAACATTTAACATATATACATGGATAATGCCAAAGAGCATGGAAGTTAAAGCGCCTGCAGATCTTTTATCACCTACCTGTCGTTTACGACAGCTTACGCATCCAAAATACGTCTTCTACAATTAGACCATCATACAAATGAATAAAGGAGAAACTTATGAAGTTTAAATATACAATAAAAACATTGGCATTGGCTTGCCTAATGATGATGGGGGTAGTGGCACATGCTGTTCCATTAGTGCCTGGAGCATCTTTTACTGGTTTTAGTCTCTATATGACACAGGGTGATTTTAATGGTGATGGTAATATGGACATAGTTGAGTCTGGATCATCAGCTAATATACGAGTAAGTTTGGCTGATGGACAAGGAGGGTTTACTTCTCTAGCAACACAAACATTAACAGGCTTAACGAATGCATCTGTCGCATTGGTTTATGATATGAATGGTGATGGTAATGCCGACCTATTGATACGAGGTGTGGCTGGTGTCTATCAGGCTAATGGTGTTGGAGACGGAACTTTTTCAACCCCAACACAATTGTTCACTTTGCTAAATACCGAAGAGATTATAGATGCCGTGGATATGAATGGTGATAATCTGATTGACTTTGTTGGTTATGATGCAACTTTAAGCAAAGTGTTTGTAGTTCTCGCGACTAGTACTACAACTTATGCTGCTCCAGCAGCAACTGCAGCTCAAATACCAACTCAGGCCAACATCATGCGTAACCTTGTTGATGTGGCAGATATCAATCAGGATGGCAACTTGGATGTTGTTGTACAGTCTAACACCACAAATCAGTTGGAGGTTTTTCTGGGGAGCAGCACAGGTACTCTAAATCCGCAACCACCACATGCTTTACCAACGTTTTCGGGTTCTCCTGCGTACAGCCTTAGTGGGACTCAGTTGGTAGATTTGAATAACGATAATTATCCAGATTATATTGTAGAAGGTCATGATACAACGGTAGGTGTCTCTTTGGTTGTGTTGCTCAACGATGGAACAGGAGGATTTGGCACTGAGGTTTTATACCCGCTTAATGGAGCACAAACTGTTGCTATGCAGGGTATACTTCGAGTTGCAGATTTCAATTTGGATGGTAAGCCTGATGTGTTGATTCCTTATCACCAAAAAGTAGATGTATTTTTGGGTGATGGGGCAGGTGGCTTTGCCACACCTCTCGCCTTCTCTTTTACAAGTCAGGTAGGGAGTTCCACTGTTTTTGACGTTGTTGTGGGTGATATCAATGGGGATACAAAACCTGATGCAGTTGTTAAAGCACTTGATGGCGCTGGATTTTTCACGCTAAGTAACTTCCCTTTAATCAATATGAGCACAACCAGCTTAATTACAGGAACGATTGCAATTAATGCAGGCGCTGCAACAACAACAAGCGCAAATGTTACGCTTGACTTAAATTGTGTGACCTCAACTGGTGTAGCTTGTGCAAGTAGTACAACTATGGAGCTTTCTAATGATGGTGGTGCAACTTGGGCACCAGCCGCACCTTGGGCAACATCTGTGCCTTGGATGCTGCCATCTGGGTTGGGGCAACATGGAGTAAATGTTCGCTTCACAGATATAAATGGTAATATTTCAACAGCAAATGATACTATTGAAGTGGTGGCACCACCAACAACAAGTAATAATGGTTGTGTGATGCCATCACAATCATCGGGTTTGTATTTATTGATGTTGTTTGGTTTATTGATTGCAGCCGCACAAATGAGGTCAAGATATGTAGCATAGTATGACATAACTTATAATTGGTTTGTGAATAAAAAAGAGCATATGGGTATTGTAAACCTGTATGCTCTTTTTTGACTATTGATATTGAACTATGCTTATCGGTCAGAGCAAAGAAGGAGGCTGAGGGCAAGTATACGTTACATGCCCTAGATTTTTATTCAAAATAAAGTTATTGCTTTATGAAACCTTGCCGTTAAGTTTCGCGTCCCTTCGCAAGGAGGGGCTGCTAGAAAGAAGGTTTTTTAGCTGTGCTTTATCAGGTTG
>JALSZC010000260.1 GCA_027059605.1 Ghiorsea sp.
TTTTATTGATTATTGCGACATTTTTAGCACTTATTTTTAGCAATACTTTATTGGCACCTTATTATGAAGCTTTTTTACATATTCCTGTCTCAATTCAACTTGGTTCATTATCTTTGGATAAATCACTGCACCATTGGGTGAATGATGGCTTGATGGCGATTTTCTTCTTTTTGATTGGCTTGGAAGTCAAACGCGAAGTATTGGAAGGTCATTTGTCATCCATTAGTCAGGTTGTATTACCCATCGTAGCAGCCATAGGTGGTATGGTCGTACCAGCAGCAATATACATTTATTTCAATGGCAATGATGCAACGGCAATCAATGGTTGGGCAATTCCAACGGCAACGGATATTGCTTTTGCCTTGGGTATACTTTCTTTGCTTGGTAAACGTGTACCCTTATCCCTCAAAGTCTTTTTGATGGCATTGGCGATTATTGATGACTTGGGTGCGATTGTAATTATTGCATTGTTTTATACGGTTGATTTGTCCACGCTGTCGATTACGGTGGCTTCTGTGGCACTTGCCATACTTATTGTGATGAACCGCATGGGTGTGCTGAGGAAGTCTGCCTACTTTATTGTGGGGCTTGTTTTGTGGGTGAGTGTGCTTAAATCAGGTGTTCATGCTACGTTGGCTGGTGTTGCCTTGGCATTTACCATTCCATTGTATGGAAAATTGGAAAATGGAGAGACAATTTCACCATTAAAAACACTTGAGCATGACCTGCACTATTGGGTTGCCTTTTTTATCTTACCGATTTTTGCATTTACCAATGCTGGTGTGAATATTACAGAAATATCACTGGATCAAATGTCAGGTAGTGTACCGCTTGGTATTATGCTGGGTTTATTTTTGGGCAAACAATTGGGTGTATTTGGTTTGAGTTGGTTGGCGATTAAACTTGGTTTTGCGAAAATGCCAACGGGCAGCACTTGGTTGCAATTGTATGGGGTGTCAGTGCTTACAGGTATTGGTTTTACCATGAGTTTATTTATCACTTCACTAGCATTTTCTTCTGCAGATTTGTTTCAATATACCGATAAGCTTGCAATTCTAATTGGGTCATTGAGTGCAGGTATTTTGGGTTATCTGCTATTGCGTATGGGTAAAAAGACTAATGTCAGCTAAACAAAGCTGCCCGCAATGTGGGGTGTTGGCAGGTTTAGTATCAGCACAAACCATTCAACATCAATTAAACAAGCCTTGGCATGGATTAAAAGTGGATAAGGCTCACTACTTTTGCGCTTCACCTGAGTGTGATGTTATTTATTTTAATACGGAAGGTGAAGTCATTACAGGGCAAGCTTTGCGGCAAGACGTTGGCATCAAAAGTACGGATGATTCGGCACTGATTTGTTATTGTTTTGATGTGTCTCGGGCTGATGTCAAGGCTAACCCTGATGCTAAGGCGTATGTGATGGCACAAACCAAACAAAAGTTATGTGCTTGCCATATTCGCAACCCATCAGGGCAATGTTGCCTTAAAGACTTTGCTATTGTGGAAGGTGTATCATGAGTCATCGTTTAACGCTTGGTATTGAATTTTATTTTAAGGGCGAACCTTTTTCATCTTCTGTGACCATTGATTTGGACGAGCATTTTCAGGCAGGTAGGGATGTGAGCCACATTTATGATATGTTGGCAAAAGAAATAGGCTTGGATCAGTATCGTCATGAATATGATGTGATGGTGATGCAGGATTTGGTATGTCAGTCGGCAGAAGGTATTGCGGCTCAATATGTAGAAAATGGGCAGGTGGACTGGCAGGGATTGAAAGAAGCTTGGCAAAAAGAAGCGGATATGATGGTGCTACAACCTATTGCCAACAAATTCTTTAATGTTGAATCTTTAGAAGATGAACCCAAGCTTGCAGCCGCATTGCTTGAGGCTTATCGGGCAGGGCAAGATAAACCTAAACCTTTAGCGAGAACAAATATGGATTGGAATGAGGTGTTTTGATGGCTGAATTAAAATGTTTATTGTGGGATGTGGATGGCACATTGGCAGATACCGAACGTGACGGACAC
>JALSZC010000261.1 GCA_027059605.1 Ghiorsea sp.
TTGTATATTGGTCTGATTTTGTTGATTGAAACGGGTTACCGTTGGTATTCTTTATACCGCGTTTTACCTGCTGGGAAACGTCGGCAATGGGAAGTCTTTTTTATTGCCCCTGACATATTTGCAGCCATTGCAGTGACAGGTTTAGTTCCAGCATTAAGTAGTACTTGGGTGCTGCTTCGCCTTGCTCGTTTTCTTATTATGCTTAATCCATTAGGAAACATTTGGCTTGCGGTGAAAAAAGTAGTCGCCAGACCAGAGATTCGTCGTGAAGGTAGTATGTTAGCAGCCATGTTTATGGCATTTATGATTATTGGGTTTATTGCCATTTGGTATTTTTACCCTCACATCGATATTAATGATGATGGGGATGTGAATGCAGGAGATTACGCACCATTTCAAGTGTTGTTGTTTGTATTTCGCTTGATGATAGACCCAGGTGCTGCACCCACAGTGGCATTTACGCCTTGGTTAACGGGTTTGACGGTTATTCTAGTGCTTTCAGGTGTATTCTTCTTTGCTTTGGTGGTCAGCCTTGGCTCGAATGTGATGAAATATATGTTGGAAGAGCTTGCCAATAGCCCACTTTCAGCACGCGAACATTTATTGTTTATGGGGTATAACGAACAAGCTATGCCCATCTTACACAAGCTTGGGCAATTGGCAGCAAGACTACGTTATTCTTTTCCTTCGGTATGGATTTTTCATGATAAAGTGGTGGATGGCGCGGCACAAGTTGGGAGCTGGTTAAGTGTACGCGAGGTGCAAACGGGAAGCCGTGCTTTGATTGAGCGTTTTAAACTCACAGGCATTACCCAGTTTATTGTATTTATGCAAAAACAACATGAGCCAGATACAGCCAAAATTGCGGATATTCATCATTTGGCACGTGAGCTGGATACCGATGGTCTGGTGGTTACAGATAGTCGGTTGCCAGCGAGTTTATCCCAAGTTTATGAGCATTCATTGGCAATGCATGTGGTAGATTCATCTTCGATTCGTGCCCGTATGTTGTATCAAATGCATCATTGTAGCCACATGCCAGAGCTGGGCATTCATATGTTTGATGTGGTGTCGGGTGAAACAGGTTTATACAGCATGTCGTGGCAATTTGAAATTGTTGCCAGTAGTGCAGGTGCTGTGATTCAACATGAAAATGAACAGCTACTACTCGAACCTTGGCTAACCAATAGTTTTGGCTTGGGGCTGAATGTATTGGCAGCAAGAAGAAGTGATGGAACATTTATTTTGTTCAGTGACTTGGTGAAACACAAAAAAGATGAATCTTTTGAAGGCATTGTTGCTTTAGGCAGAGATAGGATTTTGTGGTCGGGTATTTTAGAGCAAAGCTTTGATTTAGGGCTTATGCCCCATGAAAATCAATTGCAAACCTTTACTTGGCCTGAAACTTGGGATTTATCCATGATGTTTTTGGGATGGCACCCTGGTTTACCCGCCATGATTGAAGAAATGGCAGAGCGACATCATAAGCTATCATGCCATGTGTTTAGCACCCATGATGAAACATTGCTAACAGCACAAATGCGCGCATTGCGTGATGTGGAAGATAAGGTGAATGCAGAAGGTAGCTGTGTATTAAACGCATCGGTTCATGCATGGGATGGTTTGGATACAGAGATATTAAGCAAACAACTTCGCGGCTGCAAAGTTATCATGTTTTACCCTGAAAGTGGGGAGGATGGTAATGAGGATTCCATGTTGGAGCTTTGGTTGCATGAAGTGGCATCCATGCTCTCGGCTCGTAAAGAACAAGTCAAATGGTGGACACCACCCAAGTTGATGGTCTTGCCACGTATGGCAGAAAATATCGAAAGCTTGGTTGATGCTGGTCAGCGTTATCCGCTTTTGGATGTACGGGTTGGCTCGCCTGATGCCTTTCATGATGTATTTATGGCAAGGCAATTGCTTACACAAGCAAGGAAGACGCAATATCCCGAGGAGGCTGTTGAAGATAAACATGTTTATGACTTTATGGACAATATGCTTGGTGATGCTGTGTTGGT